>JBFHXJ010000001.1:0-98110 GCA_041598995.1 Woeseiaceae bacterium
CAAAACCCGTTGCCTTACCACTTGGCTACACCCCATTTGCCCAGGCGAACCAGCGTCTTCATGCGCTTTCCGCACCTTTCCCCAATTTGACACGCTCTGCCGCGCGTTCGTTGCGCGCAATTGTGCGGGGCACTCCGAAGCCTGTCAAACGCGGCGCCGCGCGCTAGCGAAAAACCCAGTTGTCGATGACCAGACGCACGCGCACGTCGTCATTGACGGCATTCAGGCGACGCGGCAATAGCTGCCCGCCACCTTCGGCGTATTGTGTGAAATCGACCCGCCAGTTCGCCTGTTGCAAGCTTGCCAGCCGGCCACCGTCGCCGAACTCGGCGTCGGCCGGGATGGCTGGATCCGGTATGCCGAGCGCCCAGAAGCGCAGACTGGTGACCGGGATGGTCCATCCATACATCCTGCGGATGTCGGCTTCGGCATCCTGCAACTCGGTGACGGTGCCGTCGCCATCGGTGAGCGTGAGTTCCTGATGATCGCCGTTCAAGAACACGGTGCCGGCACCCATGGGCCCGCTGATCCTGGCTCTGTAGACGACGCCGTCCTGGCGCCACCACAACTGACCATTGAAGCCCTCGTCTCCGGCACGAACACCGATGCGCCCGGCAAATTCCCATTCGTCGACGCTCTCCAGGATGGCGCGGCGCGCTTCCCAGTTGCCGAGTTCGGGCAGCTTCACGCCGCCCGGGGCTGCACAAGCGGATACCAGGGCGATAAGCGGGACGGCGAGCGCCGTACCGAGCCGGCTTCTCGGGTTCGGCCGGGACTCAGGGTTCGTTGCCAAACAGGCGCGCGCGAACATCTTTCAGGAAGCCGTTGTCAGGAAATATAAGCTCGGCGGCTTCGAGCCTTGACCTGGCATCATCCTGCCTGTCGAGGGCCCACAGCACTTCGATGATGTGCGCGGCAACCTCCGGATCGCGAAACAGTTCATAGGCGCGCTCGAGGTGCACGAGCGCCTCCTCGTTACGGCCTTGCCGGTAGAGGACCCAGCCCCAGCTGTCGATGATCGCCGCGCTGTCCGGATCCAGTTCGAGCGCTTTGTGAATCAGCTTTGCCGCCTCGTCATAGCGATCGGTGCGGTCCGCAAGCGTGTAACCGAGCGCGTTCAGGCTCATGGCACTGTCGGGCCAGCGCTTCACGGAACGCCGGTAGAGCGCGATCGCGTCGTCGAGACGTCCCATCCGCAGCAGGAGTTCCGCCTTGCCGAGATGTGCGCCTTCGCTGTCCGGACGATAAGCGACGATCTTGTCGTAGTGCTTGAGCGCCTCCGGATACCTCTCGAGCGACGTCAGCAACTGCGCTTTTGCCTGTAACATGTCGATGGCAAAACTCGGATTCAAATCGGCAAAACGCGTCAGGTGCTCCAGCGCCTGCTCTTCATGACCCAGCTGCGCCATGATTCCGGCTGCGCGGCGCTGCGACATGACCGCGTTGCCACCGCGCGTCACCTGAGAGTAATAACGAATCGCCTGCTCATGTTCCTCGTTGCGGTCGGCAATCCGGCCCAGGTAATACAACGCGTCCATCGTAAAGTAGCCGCTCGCCAGGAGATCCTGGAAATCAGCGCGCGCGGCGTCGAGACGATCGAGTCGGAAATTGATTATCGCCATGAGCCGCAACGCGTCAGTACGGTTGGGCTGCTCCAGGAGTATCTGGTTTACCTGGCTCAAGGCGTCGTCATCGCGGCCCGCGGACAGCAGCATGATCGCGAGCTCGATCCTCGCCTCCGGATCGGGCTGGGGATCGTCGCCGATGAGGCGTGCCGTGTAGTCGATGGCACCTTCCTCATCACCGCTCATCAACATTGCGCGCGCATATAGAAGGTGTGGTTTGACCCACTCCGGATCGATCTCGATCGCTTCTTGTGCTCGCTCGCTGGCGACCTCCGTTTTGCCGGCCTGCAAGGCCATCACCGCCACGGCGTAGTGAGCCTCGGCCGATTCTTTATAAGGCCGTGCAAGCCTGTGCATCAGCTCGTAAGCCGCATCTGAATCTTCCTGGGAAAGGATCGGCACGAGTTCGAGCAAGCGTTCGTCGGCAGGCGAACGTCCCTGATCGAGCAACTGCTCGAAGTGTCGCTGGGACCTCCTGATCGATCCGGTTCTGAGGTACAGCTGCGCGAGATACAGCAGGGCCTCGTCATTAGCAGGTTCCAGTTTGACCCAGCGCTTCGCGGATCTCAGCGCGTCTTCATCGAAGCCGTAGCTGTAGCCGATGCCGGTCGCTTTCCGTGCAATCTCGGCATCTTTGCTCAGTTCGGCGGCCTCGCGGTAGGCGCGAGCGGCCACCTGGTATTGATTATCCTGCAGCGCAGTTTCGCCCTTCTGCAGGAGTTCGGATACTTTGTCCTGATCGTCGGCCGCGGCGTGGGGCGACGCCAACAACAACAAACAGGACATGCCGAACGCCAGTCGCCGTAATGCTGTCTTATTGGAAATCAATAGGGTGGCCCTGCTCATCTCGTCTGCACCAGTCTTCCAGTACAGATGGACACAGACAAGGAACTACGTCATCAGTTCGCTTATGATACGCATTCAGTTGCACCCTGGTCCCCTAAAGCAAGATGTCCTTCCATATACTCGGGCTGAACCATAACACGGCGCCTGTCGAAATTCGCGAGCAAGTGATCTACCAGGGCGACGACGTGGAGCGGGCGCTTAATGCGCTCGTTCGGTTGCAAGGCATTGACGAGGCAGTGATTCTGTCCACTTGCAATCGCACCGAGATCTACCTCGAGTCCGACGATACCGGTATGGCAACGGTCGCGACCTGGCTCAGGGATGACCAGGCTTTGAGCCCGGACGCGGAGAGCGCACTTTTCTCTCTGAATGGCGAGGAGGCCATCCGCCACCTGTTTCGCGTCGCCAGTGGCCTGGATTCCATGGTGCTGGGCGAACCGCAGATCCTCGGCCAGCTGAAGGACGCCTTTCGCCATGCCGAGCAGTCGAAAACCGTCGGATCACAACTGAAAAGGCTCTTTCACCATACGTTTTCGGTCGCGAAAAAAGTACGCACCGACACCGCGATCGGCTCGAGCCCGGTTTCCGTCGCCTATGCCGCCGTCAATCTTGCCGACCAGTTCTTCGCCGGCTTCTCCAAACACACGGCCCTCCTGATCGGCGCCGGCACAACCATCGAATTGGTCGCCAAACACCTGTACGGCAAGGGCATCGGGCGCATGTTCGTGGCGAACCGCGATTTCGCCCGTGCCCAGAGCGTCGCGTCGCAGTTCGACGGCTTTGCCCTGCCACTGTCCGAAATCGAGGGCACCTTGCCCGAGGCCGATATTCTGATCAGTTCGACCGCCAGCACAGAGCCGATCATTACTACCCAACAGATGAAGAGCGCCATCCGGGTAAGAAAGCGTAAACCAATTTTTGCAGTCGACATAGCCGTGCCAAGAGATCTCGAGTCGGGTATCGCCGAACTCGACGATGTATACCTTTATACGATCGACGATCTCGACAAGGTCATCGACGAGGGCAAGAGCAGTCGCGAAGCAGCTGCCGTTGATGCGCATAGAATTCTCGACGATGAAACGCAGCGCTATCTCAACATCGAACGCAGCAAGGAAGTCGCGCCGATTATCACCGCCCTGCGCGACCATGGCGATGCCATACGGCATGAAGTGCTGGAACAGGCGCGCCGCAGGCTGGCGAGAGGCGTAGACCAGGAGGAGGTGCTGGACTATGTCACTTCTGCACTCCTCAAGAAGCTGTTACACCAGCCCAGCGTCCGCTTACGGAAAGCCGGGGAAGACTCCGACCAGGCATTTATCGAGACGATTCGCGAGCTTTTCGGGCTTGAAAAGGGCGAATGAGCCGTGAAGGAGTCGATCAGATTCAAGCTCGAGTCCACCCGCGATCGCTTTCAGGAGATCGAAGGCCTGATGGCGGACCCGGAGATCATCGGCGACCAAAACCGATTCCGTGATCTCTCCAGGGAATACGCGCGGCTCGAGCCGATCATCAAGCTTTTCCGGCAATACGAAAAGTTGCGCGATGACCTTGCGGCAGCCGGCGAAATGTCGGAAGACAGCGACGAAGAGCTGCGCCAGATGGGGCGGGATGAACTCGCGAGTCTCGAGGAGAAACGCGAAGCGCTGGAACTCAAGCTCAAGAAAGCGCTGATACCGTCGGATCCGCACGACGACAGCAACGTGTTTCTCGAAATCCGCGCCGGCACCGGCGGCGACGAAGCGGCGATATTCGCCGGCGATCTGTTTCGCATGTACTCAAAATATGCGGAGTCGATGAAATGGCCGATGGAGATCCTGAGCGCCCGCGAGGGCGAGCATGGCGGCTACAAGGAAATCGTCGCGCGCATATCCGGATCCGGCATCTACGCGAAGCTCAAGTTCGAATCCGGCGCGCACAGGGTACAGCGCGTACCTGCCACCGAGTCACAGGGGCGCATTCATACCTCGGCCTGCACCGTCGCCGTGCTGGCGGAGCCCGACGAGATCGAGGAAATCGAAGTCAACCCCAATGACCTGCGCGTAGATACGTTTCGTGCCTCGGGCGCCGGCGGCCAGCATGTCAACAAGACGGATTCTGCGGTGCGCCTGACGCACCTGCCGAGTGGAATCGTCGTGGAGTGCCAGGATGAACGATCCCAGCACAAGAACAAGGCACGAGCGATGTCGCTGCTGCAGGCCAAACTCCTCGACGCGGAGATTGCACAACGCGAGACGGAACAGGCGCAGAAAAGAAAATTGCTCGTCGGCTCCGGTGACCGTTCGGAACGCATACGAACCTATAATTATCCGCAAGGTCGGGTGACCGACCATCGCATCAACCTCACATTGTATAAGTTGTCTGAGATACTCGAAGGCAGTCTAGACCAGGTCATCGACCCGCTGATCAGCGAGTACCAGGCCGACCAGCTCGCGGCGCTGAGCGGCTAAACCAGAATGGCGGTTTATGCCACTTTCGACCAGGCCGAGCTGGACAGGGAATACTCCCCGAGCAGTCTTGTTGACAACCGCGACGTTTACCTCGAGCAATATGCGAAGCTGAGCAAGGCCGCCAGAGAATCGGCAGAGCGCGCCGGCAGCTGTATCCTCGACCTGTGCTACGGACCCGGTCAGGAGGAAACCCTGGATCTCTTCCTGCCGGCGGGCCCCGGGCCGCTGCACATGTTCATACACGGGGGTTTCTGGCAACTGCTGAGCAAGGACGAATCGTCTTTCCCAGCGCCGATGTTTCAGGCGCAAGGCAGTTATTTCGCCGCACTCAACTACACGCTGGCGCCGCGGCAAACGCTGACCCGCATCGTAGAGGAGACCCGGCGGTCCATCTCGTGGCTGTACCAGAATGCGGAACAATGGGGATTCGACCGCAACCGGATCTACCTCTCCGGCCACTCGGCCGGCGCGCATCTCGCCATGATGATGCTCACAACGGACTGGGAAACGTTCGGACTGCCCGAAACCCTCGTCAAGGGCGTCTGCGCCGTCGGCGGTGTCTATGACCTGGAGCCGGTTCGATTAAGTTATGTTAATGACGTGGTCGGTATGGATGCGGATGAGGCAAAATGGATGAGCCCGATCCTGCACGACATCAGGAATCCCTGCCCCATCATCTTTGCCTACGGCGCCAATGAAACAAATGAATTCAAGCGCCAGACGGATGATTACGCCGATAAACTGAAAAAAGCGGGTATCCCGGTAACGAAAGGGGAGATCGCAAATCGCAATCACTTCGACGTAATTCTGGACCTGGCGGATGAAAGCACCTGGCTGTCACAAAATTTGCTGCAACAGATGCATCTCGCGTGAGCGTCTGGACGCGCGCGTCAGTTCCGCTGTTCTAATTGGTCATGCATTTCTCGGCGGCCTCCAGGAAGTCCGGATGCAGGTCCGCCTGTCGTGACCAGATCTCGGGTGCCGCCCTTTTTCGCGCGTCGCAGATGATCCCGTACCAAACCTCCCAATCCTCATCTGGCAGCACATCCAATTCCCACAATCGAAACAGATTTTGCATTCCGATCCAGTACGACCGGGCCAGACTTGCCCGTCGTTGCTGGTCCGATTCACTGAGCTCGGAAAATTCGGTAGCAACGAGCCGCGCCAGCTCGGCGTCCTGCGCAACGGCCATCAATTGCTCGCGAGCCAATTCCGTTGCTTCCTGGATCAATTCGGCGCGTGACGTATTTGTATTCTCGTGCACCTGAACAGCCGCAATGATCAGTCCGACGACGATGCCGATATGGGCTAGAACAGAGATCCAGTTACCGATTTTCTTGACTTTCAAATCTACACTCCGAATTCTGCCAAGAGTAGCTGGTCCAGCGATTCGAAATGGCTGGCCACCGATTGCCGAAATCCATACGGGAAACAGTCTAGGGCAAGAATTTCAAACATGCTATCGCCATCGCGCGCAATCGACTGCCGGTCAATTGCAACCGGCACCAGCAAAGACTGTACGCCCGGGCCCGCGAGGTAGACTTTTGCCGGTCGACTCCATGGCAGGAGTGTTTTAGCGGCCCTCGCAGCGTTGGATGCCATTCCAATCAACGGCGGGTAACCTGCTTGCCTTGCCAGGGGTGCAAATTACGCTTCAGAATTAGCCCAGTCCTGTTGCGGGATATTCGATTCAATTAATGGTCACAGACGGGTTTGGGAGAAAAGATGCGAACAGGATTTGTGTCATGGCAACGGCTCTTTGTCGAGGGTAGCGCGATCGTCGTCAGCATTCTGCTGGCATTTGCCATCGATGCCTGGTGGCAGCAGCGCCAGGAACTTGCTGCGGATAACGCCCGACTCCGGAGCGTCCACGAGGAGCTCGCCACCCACAAGTCGCTGCTCTCCGAAGCTATCGAGGCCCACCAGATTTCGGTCGAAAACGGCGTCAAATTACTCGGGATCATCTCCCGCGGCGAAAAAGCGGCCGATACGAAAGAGATCTCCAGGCTGCTTGATGGCCTGGTCAATTTCTATCAGATCAATGCGCCTTTCGGCTCGCTGGAGACCGCAGTCGCGTCAGGGGCGATTGCAAGGATGCGCGATACGGCGCTGGCCTCGTCGCTCGCGAGCTGGCCGACGGCTATCGAGGACCTGCTCGAGGAAGAACGCGCCGGTGGAGAGCAGGTGGCCTTTCAGTTCCTGCCGCACCTGGCTGCGCGCATGCCGCTGGGAGAGGCATATCGAATGCGGCTGGAGGTGCCGCAAGCGAGGGGATTCGATGTCGTGGAGAGCCTCAGACTCAAAGGGCTACCGCCATCTCCGCATCCGACCAGCTATAGCGCATTGTTTGACGATTACACGGTCGAAAACGAGATTCTGCAGCTCATGATCTGGGCGCAGGGTGGCCTGGCCGAAGCAGTATTGTTTGCAGAAAAGCTGGACCGCCTGATGTCCGAGCTCGAAGCCTGTCTGAATCGGCACAGCTGCTGATGCAATCTGCGCGAATCGCCGTTCGCGAATAGACTCGGCAGGAAACTTCCGTCAGTGCGTGGCTTCATCGTCGAGCAAGCCGAGTATCTCCTCGACCGTCCGCTCGAGCGGTGCGAGATCACGAAGCGCCAGTTTCTGCCACGTATAACGGCTGATAACGTGATTCAGGAACTCGGCGTCGACGATCAACGGCGTCCGCTCCGCCGGTTTCGAAACATGCTGTGGCATGCCGGTCATGACAGGATCTACCGCGGTCAAGTACGGACCGAGGTTGATGCCCCTCCCCGCAAGATATGGCGTCCACCGTTCGCTGACGCCTTTTTGCAGTTGTGCCTCTTCCTCCTGCAGATCTTCGACTATACCCGACCATTGCACGAGCAGATCAGCCAACGGCTGATTCCGAACCAGGCGCGATGCGCTGCTGCTCAGAAACACCGCAACCGCGCCTGATCCGGGGTTGAAGGTTCGCGACACGAGGAATATGCGACCGATGTTCCTATCCATCTCGGGTGTCAGAGGTAATGGTTCGCCCGCTACGGCACTGTCCAGTATGTCAATACACGCATCGTAGGTTTGCTGGTGATCGGCCCTGACGATTTCTAGGCTTGATCGAATCTCGGAGAAATCAGATCGCAATCTGTCAAGCAACCAAAGTTCAGCCTGCCGCTCCGTTCGATTCTCCCACCACGCATCAATCGAGAATGCCAACAGGATGGAGACGACAATGACTGCGCCTTCGGCGGAAATTCTCGCCCACGGTATTCTGGACGACTCAACCATAATGAGTCATGTGGCAAAACCTGTCATTCATTCGATCAGAATCTTGCTCAGTCGTCTTCAACGAGCGAGCCGGACATACCGGTGATGATTCGCCACGTACCGTTTCTTTTTTGCCAGGTGTGCGTGATTCGGTATGGGCGGTTGTTCGTCACGATCTCCCCCGTTTCCGCCGAACGATGAAAGTCATGAACGAGGTAATGGGCAACGACCACGTCACCGAAAGAACGCACGGCCATCCGCTTGAGCTCGTAATCATAGGACAGCGTCGGATTTGCGTGCAGCGGTGGAATCCAGACCGCGATGCTTTCCTTGCCCATGGGCGATTTGCTGAAACTCGGCCAGCCGACAAAGCTGTCGTCCCAAAGCGTGAGATAGCCGTCGATGTCCTGGTTTTTGACATACACCCAGTAGGCTTCCTCCAGTTCCCACACCGCCTGCTCGTCGGCCGTCAGATCAGCAGCCCAGGCGAGCGGCGACATGATCAGCGTGAGTATCGTCCATCTTGTCAGCATTCGCATGACGGTTCTCCCAGCGCCAACACGCATCCAGGCACAAAGCCTAGCAGGATAAGCGGATATGGTCCGAAACAGCGCGTTCGGCGACCAGCCGATATCGAACTTAGTGCGACTTCCTCAAGTGGTTTCTAGGAGCCGTGTCTGCACAGTGCAGTAGTCGACAAACGCGACTGTGAACCGCTTCACCGCGAATTGGCTCAATGATTGATAGAGTCGGCTGATGGGGACGGATGCACGGTGTGCAGGCCCTCGGGGGACGGATGCACTGTGACGCAGTCCCCAGCTTTTTATGCTTCGGGCACGGCCATGTTTTTCTGGAACCAGCTCAAATGTATCTGGTCGCATGACTGGATGTGGCTCAGGACCACGTCCGAAGAAACGCGTATGGGTGAATGCCAGCGTTGCGGCATTCGTGCCATGGTTTCGCCAAGCGGTATTTACGCGCCGCTCTGATCGCTTCCCCCGTCCCGCCCGCTGATTGCCGCAGGAAATCGCCTTTTCATCACCGTCCTTCAGCGGGTTGAGCATGCCGACAAAGTTTCCTTCGGCAAGGCGCGGGTTTAAGAACGAAAACAGCGATTGGCCGGAATTCACCGTTCGGGCAACTTCAGATGCAACAGCGGAAATGGTTTGCCCTGCCCGTCGAAAGGTGATCGTCCTATGATGTCGAAACCGAGGTGCTCATAAAAACCGATCGCCTGGACATTCTGTTCGTTGACATCCACCTTGATCGCGCCGACTTCCTCGGTTGCATAGCGGGTGAGAAATTTTCCGATCGACTTGCCGCGATAACCAGGATCGATGAACAGCATCTCAATGCGCTCTTGCTGGATGCCGATGAAGCCGACGATGTCCCCGGCGACATTCTTGACACAGCTCAGGTCGACTGCGTCGAGGAATTTGTTCAAGACCTGTGGTTTGAGCCGCGCGATATCGTCTTCCGTCAGGAAATCGTGTGTCGCGCGAACCGATGCCTCCCAAACACCGACGATCTCGACGTAATCTTCCCTGGCGGCTGGAACGATTTTGAATTCGATGTCCTGCAATACCTGCCAGTCCCTGAGGCACTTCACGAACTGCTACGCCAGATTAGCAGAGTCTGCGACAGGGAACGAAACCCCGCCTGACGGCGGGGTTTCTTCGATACACGACTAGGGGAAGGTTTCTGCCTGGGTGGCGCTGCCACCGGCGGGGCCAAGCATGATCGTGTTGCTGCTCAGTGTCGGCATTGAAGTCCCGCCGACAAAGACGCCGATCGACGGTCCGCCATGACCCACGCCACCGTTGCCACCGTCGCCGCCATGGCCGCCGTTGCCGCCACTGCCGCCGGCGCCGCTGCCGTCGTTGCCGATGCCGCCGCTGCCCCCGGTTCCACCCGGGAAACCGGACGCCCCACGGCCGCCTTCACCGCCTTCGCCGCCGCCGCCGGTCGTCAGCCGGCTCGACTGGATGACGGCATTGGAATCCCACAGATAGACGGCGAACGAGCCGCCCGCCGAGGTGCCACCCCGGCCGCCGTTGCCGCCACCGCCGCCGCCACCGCCGCCGCCGCCGGCACCGCCATAATCGGCGCAACCCATCACCGAGTCGCCGTCAGCGCCACCGCCGCCGCCACCGCCGCCGCCGCCGGTCCCGGTAGCGCCGCGCTGGCCGTTCTCGCCGTTTTCCGGCGAGTATCCGCTCGATCGATACCTTTCTGCGCCGGCGTCGCCATCGTTACCACGCAGGCCGGCCTGGCCATTGCCGCCATTCTGCCCGGCCATCATCGGCAAACCACCGACGCCGCCGACACCGGGTCCTTGGGACGCGGATGTACCATTCGAGCCGGATTGTGATCCGAGCCCTGCCGCGCCGCCGGCAGCACCGTTGGGACCGCCGCCGGCACCGAGCGCGGGGGGGTCGTTTTCCGTGCACATCATTCCGGCATCGCTCTCGACGCCGTCCCCCCCGTCGCCTCCGTTCATGCCCGGGGTACCCGACGGAATCGCATCGGCGCCGTCGATGCCGTTACCGCCGATGCCCGCATCGAACGCGCTGTTGCGAACGACCAGACCATTGCTCCTGAACGCCAGAAGACCGTAGCTCGATCCGCGGGCCAGGCCGTTCGCGGCGATGAAGCGCATGTTCTCCACCGTGGTTTGCTGGTCGAGATTGCGGGCTGACACGGCCACGGTATCTGACACGGTGACGACCGTGTCGAGCCCCTGCTGCTGCCATTCGGTGCTGAAACCGCCGATGACGGACACGCCATTTGCCAGTGCGACTGTTTCGGACTCGTAGTTGCCCGCCTGCACGTTGACGAATCGGTCCGTCGGGAGGCTCGCCGCGAGATCGATCCCACGATTTATCGTCATGACCGGCTGGTCGATCGTGCCCGGGTTGATGTCGTTGCCCGTCGGGCTGACGAAAATGCCGACGGGTTCATCGGGCGCCGGTCCGCCGCCGCACGCCGGACTCAAGAGAAAATCGGGCGATGCCGCCTTGATCCTGTTTTCGAGGTCACAAATGGCCTCCTGATCCGCCCCCGGTCCCGGCGGCCCCGGCGGCCCCTGCTCGCCCGGAGGGCCCTGCGGCCCTTCTGGTCCTGGCTGACCTGGCGCCCCCGGCGCACCCATCGCTCCGTCTAGGACGGAGGCGCTCGTCCCGTCACCGCAATTGATGGTTGCGCCGCCGGCTTCATCGACGACCGAGCAGGACGTACCGTCCATGCCATTGGCGCCCGGCGGTCCCGGTGGTCCAGGCAGTCCCGGCGGCCCCGGTGGCCCCGGCGGGCCTTCCGGTCCCGTTTCGCCATCCTTGCCGTCCTCGCCGGATTCGCCCGCACTACCAATGGTCGCGTCGAACTCCGCGAAGCGCCCTCTGCCGTGCTTGTCCTTGCTGAGCACCAGCAGGTAGTCACCCGGTATGATGCAGTCCGGAACCCCGCAACCCTCGGGGAAATTGACCACGATCGTGTTGCGATCGAAACTCTCGACCTCCAGCGGGCCGATCTCTCCCAGATGCACCGTCGGCTCGCGTCGCCGGTTGAAATTGCGACCGACGATGTACATCTGCTGATCCTCGCTGTTTACGAACACGTTGAGGATCTCGGGCCTGCGGCTGAAGCGCTTGGAACCGGAATCCGAATCGGAATCCGAATCGGAGTCTGAGTCGGAATCGGAGTCGGAGTCGGCGATCGCCGTTGCCGCGAAGCATCCGAGCAGAACGCCGAGCATGAGAAGTCTAAGAATGCTCTTGAAGCGGGACATCAGAATTACCTCTCAACGTGCCTTGCTTTAGATAGCCAAGACCTCGGAAACCCGAAAATCTTCCGGCCGTCAGGGACAGATGTTGGAACCCGAGGCTATCCTTTGCCACCGTTTGCGGGTTTGCGTTTGTTGTTATTTATTGTTTTCCAAAAACTATCATCAGAAGTCGTTCACGGCAATTTAACATTTTCATTATTCGTCGCGGCGAAGCCGTAGATGCTTGAGGTTTCGGATGATTTTCAAGCCACGATGCAGCAGGCGATCATTGACAATAAAAATTTATGTGTACTTTTTAACGTAGAATCGAGATCACAATGTGGACCTGCTGCTTTATGTCATCGCGACATTAATCGTCCTTCACGGCAAGACGCATGCACTTAGTCGACGTACGGCGCCAGCAGATCGAGGATCCGTGCCTGCGACTCCGACAAATCGGTAAGTCCCTGGGCCACGAATTTCGTATGGAACAATCTTTCGGCTATGACCGCTTCCAGGGACGAATTTACGCGGATTTCGATCTGGTCGGCGGCGATCGGATGGGGGCGCCCGAGAAACAGGTCGACGACGGGACCGAAATCGAGGAGATAACCGAGTCGGACCTGTTCCGAGAGGACGGGGATGAGCCGGTGCACGACAATTTCCCGGATCAGGCTCTCATCCTCACTCGTGTCGTCCAGTAACTGGCGCCAGGTGGCCAGCTCCTTGCGCAGCTCTGCGCTGCGAATCAGCTCGAGCTGGCCCGAGGCCATCGCCACCTGCAAGGTCGAGTCTGTCGGATCGTACGTAGGGGTAGATATTGCAGCCACGAGTTGCTCGCCCGAGACTGTTATTCGCTCGTCGCGATTCGCGCTCCTGAGCCGCTGAAGCAACTCCGTCGCATTGCGTTCGATGAAGCGGTTTCCGACGACCCACTGTTGCAAATGAGCCTGGCTGGCCTGGAAATCCGCGTGCAAACTTACCAGCAACGCCACCTCCTGTTGCCGCGTGACCCTTTCCTCCCACCAGGCATCGATGGCGAACGCCAGGAGAATGCTTACGATAATCGCGACGCCTTCGGCCGCGAGGATTAACCAGCGATCACGGGATATCGTGGTCATCTCAGGTGACGGTTTCGCTCCGGTCGTATGTGTATCGATTCTCTACGTCGAATATCGTCCGCTCTCTTTCGAGCGCGGACGAATTCTGTGTGCGGCGTGAGAAGTATAGCCGTCTGTTATTTCTCGAGGTGTTCTTCGAGGTGTCCGGTTTCGACCAGGTCACGAAAATAACCATCCGGATCACACGGTGCGGGCTCGAACACCTCCAGTGATTCCTGCCGTGCGGAGCCGCGTTGCCTGACCAGCGGTTTTGTGTAGTAGGGATCGTATATCGTCATCGTCCGATCCATGGTCAGCCGGTCTTCACTGAACGCCCAGTGTTCGACGATCCGGGTACCCTGGCCCGACATCGGTAGTAAGGATCCGTCCAGCGTGCCTGCGGCCAGGTTCGTCGTCTCGATCACGAGCACGTCGCCTTGCCAGCGACCCGTCGAGAACCCCATCGAACTTGCGGGCAAGCCTTCCGGCATCTCGCGCCCGTTCATCCAGATCCAGCGTGGCGCATTGTTCTGTTCATGAATGACGACGTAGTGACTGCCGGCATCGATGATCTCCATCGCATACGGTGAGCCGAAGGTACGCGGCAAACCCAGGGGCATGCAGCGAAGTACGTCGTCGTGCCAGGATTCCGTCGCCTCGAACACCTGCCTGCCCCGTTCCGTGAACGGCGTGGGTTTCGGTTCCAGGTCATCCACTGTCAGGCGAAACTTGTAGCCGTTGTGCCATGGCCCGCTGATATCGAACGGGTGATCCGGATTGACCTGCGCGTAGCTGTATTTCCGGTCCGGGCTAGCCATGACGCGGTCGCGTTCGAGCCGGGTTCGGACAGGTCCCGTTGGCAGATGTTCACCGCCGTCGGCTTTTTGCATGCCGCGCATGAAAAGTTTTCTGCTGCCGCCGTGGCCGAGATCTCCCCACACGCGCACCGCTTCGCCGACGGTCAGCGTGTCGGGACCCCAGCCAACCCTGCGCAAACTCGTGACGCTGGTGGTTTGTATATCCCATTCGCTGACGGTCCCGTCGTCGTTTGTAACTTCCATGCGATACCGGGCGTGCGGATTCTTGAACCAGACACCGATGATCTTGCCGGTCAATTCAGCCTGCTTCGATCTGTCGAATTCTGCGGGAAAGGAATGATGCGCGAGTGCGGGCGCGCAAAACACGAGGAACAATGCGGTCGGCATACATGCCGATGGCATCCTGGCGGGCAGTTCGCCGGATTCCTTACGCAGACACCTTTTCCGCGGTGATCGGTTCAATCTTCACGGCATCCTTCTGTTGAGGCGCCTTTGGCGCAGCTGCCTTCGGCTTTTCGCCCATGTCGATTTTACCTTTAAATCGCGCGCCGTCCTCCATGACGATACGGCCGCAGTAAATGTTTCCCGTGACCTCGGCACCTTTTGCGAGCGAGACGATTCCTTCGCTGTGAATATCACCGATGAGTTGTCCCTCGATGATTACGGAACTCGCATGGATATCCGCCTTGACACGGCCTTGCTTGCCGATCGTCAGGTGTTTCTTGTGGTGAGCAATCGTTCCTTCGATGTCACCTTCGATAACGAGATCTTCGTCAGCTGACAATTCACCTTTGAATACCAGGGTCGGCCCGATGACCGAAACATTTCTTGCTCTTATCGGCGGCGACTGACCAATCTTAGGCGGTGATGCCAGATCCGGGTCGCCGTGATTGTCCGCTCTCTTGAACATTGCCATCTTGCCTCCGCGTATCTCCCTGTAGATTCTGGAACCGGAAGCAAAAGCATACTCCAATTTTCCACGGCGCGTTAATGCCGGGAACCGGACGTTTACGTAGCAATTGCGGGCACAAAGAAATGTATGCATTTGGAGACACCAGCGGTCGATCGGCCGCGATTGGCCAGCCGGGATGGGCATGCAGGACCGGTATTCGGACGCCTACATCTGCTTGCGCAGGTAGTTCAATACGTCGGAGCGCGTGATGAGGCCGAGAAACTCTTCGCCGTCCATGACCGCCGCATAAGGTTGCACCTGCAGCATCGCCACAAGATTGTTGACTGTCGCGTCCTTCTCCAGGCGAATGAATTCGGTCCGCATGGCGTCCTTGACCGGTGCGTTCATCAGTTCCGGCTTGCCGAAGACAAAGCGGATGATCGCGTCTTCCGTTACGATGCCGACGAGCCTGTCGTCGGCCATTACCGGCAACTGGGAAAACCCCGCGTTCCTGAGTCGATTGTGGGCCGTGGTCAGCACGTCCGTCGGGCCTACGAATGTTGTTGCACGCTCGCCGTGCGGTCTTCCGATCAAGTCTCTCAAGTCGCCGTAAGATTCTCGCGTAATGAAGCCCTGGTCCTCCATCCAGAAATCGTTGTACAACTTCGACAGATATTTGTTGCCTGTGTCGCATGCCAGGCTAACCACTCGCTTCGCTTTGGTCTGTTCGTGGCAATACTTCAATGCTGCACTCATGAGCGTTCCCGTCGACGATCCCGCGAGCAGGCCTTCCTTGCGCAACAATTCCCGCGCCATGGCGAAGGACTCGGCATCCGTGATGCTGTAAGCCTTCTTTACCCGCCCGAAATCGGCGATGTCCGGGATGAAATCCTCGCCGATTCCCTCGACCAGCCAGGTGAAACTCTTGCTGGTCAGCTCGCCCGTATTGATATAGGTGGCGAGAATCGAGCCGGCCGGATCGGCGACGATCAGGTCTGTATCCGGGGAGTGGGCCGCGAGAAACTTGCTGATGCCGCTCACGGTACCTGCCGAGCCGACGCCGAGGACGATGGCGTCTACCTTGCCATCCATTTGCTCGAGTATTTCCGGTCCCGTCGTCAACTCGTGAGCGAGCGGGTTGTCCGGGTTACCGAACTGATTAATGAAATAGGCGCCCTTTTCCTCGGCGACGGACCTGCCGAGGTCCTGATAATACTCCGGGTGTCCCTTCGCCACGTCCGAGCGCGTAAGAATTACCTCGGCGCCCATCGCACGAAGATTGAAGATTTTCTCCTGGCTCATCTTGTCCGGCATCACGATGATCAGCCGATAGCCTTTTTGTTGCGCAACCAGCGCAAGGCCGAGTCCGGTATTGCCCGCAGTTGCTTCGACGATGGTATCGCCCGGCTTGATGTCACCGCGTTTTTCGGCCTGTTCGATCATCGACACACCGATTCGATCCTTGACGGAACCACCGGGATTCGCGAGTTCGAGTTTGAGGAAAAGACGACACGGCCCGGTATCGATGTGCGTCACCTCGAGCATCGGCGTGCGCCCGACCATTTCCAGTATGTTCGAGAATACCTGCATGGGAATCGACGGTATCATGGTGATTTGCGGCCATACTACGCCAAGGACATCTGCCTTTGAACGAGTTTATGGAAATCGGTACGGCGCTGGCCGACGGCACTGAAAAGCTCCGGAGCGTCAGCGAGAGCCCGATGCTGGATGCGGAATTGCTGCTGGCGCGAGCGATCGACGTGCCGAGGAGCTATCTCGTCGCCCATCCGCAGGACAAACTGGATCCGGCCGCGGTGGAGCGCTATTTCACGGCGATCGACCGGCGCTCGGCCGGCATGCCGATAGCCTATATAAAAGGTGAAAAGGAGTTCTGGTCGATGACGCTGACCGTCAGCCCGGACACGCTCGTTCCCCGCCCGGAAACCGAGATCCTGGTCACCCAGGCACTCCAGCGTATCCCAGCGGACCGGCGATTCGCTGTACTCGACCTCGGTACCGGTAGCGGCGCGATCGCGCTGGCTATTGCCAGGGAGCGCCCCAATTGCGACGTCGTCGCCACGGATATCAGCATTTCAGCACTGGCCGTGGCCCGGGAGAATGCGAACCGACATGCCCTGGCCAATATCGAATTCCTCTGCGGCGACTGGACGGCGCCGGTCGCAGGCAGAACATTCGATCTCATCGTCAGCAATCCGCCTTATGTGCCCAGTCATCATGCCGACCTGCAACACCTCGGTCACGAGCCGCGATTGGCGCTTGCCGCCGGCGAGGACGGGCTTGATGCGATTCGCCGTGTCTCCGCGGAAACGAGATCGGTGATCGGAAAAGGCGGCTCGTTGATCGTCGAACACGGGGAAACGCAGCAGGCTGAGGTCACCGCGATTCTGACCGGCGATGGCTGGAGCCGGCTCTGTCATGTGAATGATCTGGCGGGTAAGCCGAGAGTGACGATCGCTGTTCTTGATCGTAATCGCGGCTAAAGCCCAATTTGCCCGCAGTGATTAAAGCGCGAACCGGGACTGCGCAAATTGATCTTTAGCGCTATCAATAAAATTGTGGATTTTCCCAAAAGGAAGTTCAGCTGCGACTAATTTCATCACTGAGGAGAGTTAAGTAATGTTTACGATCGTGACGAATCACGGTGAAATCGTGATCGAGTTGCTCGACGATGCCGCACCCGTTTCCTGTGAGAATTTTCGGCAGTATGTCGCCGACGGATTTTTCGAAAATACGATATTTCATCGCGTGATCCCGAATTTTATGATCCAGGGTGGTGGCATGACCGCAGACCTGTCACGCAAGGAGACTCGTCCGCCGATCAAGAACGAGGCCGCGAACGGCGAGAAAAACCTGCGCGGTACTGTTGCCATGGCGCGGACGAATGAAATCGACAGTGCAACGTCACAATTTTTCATTAATCTGCGCGATAACGCGTTCCTGGATCACGATGGCAGGGAATACGGATACGCCGTATTTGCGCGCGTGACCAACGGCATGGACGTCGTTGACAGAATAGCCGCGGTGCCAACCGGCAATTTGGGCGTGCATCAGGACGTCCCCGCCGATCCGGTCACCATATTAGAAGTGCGCACCGAAGACCGGGCATAAAGTATCGATGGTGGCGCCGGAAATGCTCGCTGGCTCATTGCCCGCCATGCAGGGTTGCCCTGCTGGCGCGTCTTATATAAGGAGTCGGAAAACGACTGCGACATCTGCGCTGGCAGAAACGAAGGCATGCGGGTGAACAGATTAAGCACCGGGAACTGTGCCGGGTGCGGCGCAGTCACTTATGGCATCGGTACTAGAATCGCCGGTTTAGGTTCGACAGGCCGGCGGCAACCATTTGTCGACCAGGGTCGCATCCCCAGTGCAATCCCAGGACAGGCTGCCCTCGTCTTCGATCGGAGAGAAGGTCAGCACGGCGTTGACGATCTTCAGATTGACGTCACCGCCGAAAGTCACCTCGATATTGCCGCCGGCGACCACCTCGACCTGTGTGACGTATTTTCCGCGGATGGTTGCGGCCGCAGAGAGTCCCGCCGTCGCGTTATCGGCCGGGTAGACGCCCTGGTCCTGGTAGTACTCGGTTACCGCCGCCTTGGCGCTCGATGCCAGGGCGATCCCTTGAGCCACCTGGGTACGGATGGAGTAGTCCAGGTACATGGGAACCGCCACCGCGGCCAGGATGCCGATGATCGCCACGACGATCATCAGCTCGATCAACGTAAATCCCCGCTGAGTATTGTTCATTGTCCGTCTCCGTTTCCCCGGGAGCCGTCATTCCGCCTATAAAGACAAGCGATAGTCGTGCCAAAACCGCAAGCATGCTTGCAAGCTATTGACTCTTAATGAGAATTAAATCGATCGTGGGCGGGGAAATTCAGCTTCCTTTGCTTTTCTTGTGGCGCATGTGTCGCCGATTAGCGTCACAAACTGACAGAATCTGTCAGCCGCGTCGTTGAAACGGGTCACAGCTTCGGATGAGAACCGGATCAAATTTCAGGCTCATCGTCCAAATTTTTCGCCGAAAAAATCCCCCTTGTTCCAGCTCGGCCGCTCGTCGTCCTGTGCCACCGCGTGACCGATGCGCACGTTGGCCCGGGCGAAGCGTAATGCGGAATCCCAGTCGATCGGTCGGCTCAAATCGTCGCTAGGCTGGTGATAATGCGTCTGCAAATGCTCCCTGAATACTTCTGCCCCGTTGACCCCGGGGTCCGTCGAGCGGAACCCGGGCACCAGGAAAACGGACGGGACGCCTTTCTTGACGAACGAATACTGGTCGCTGCGTATAAACAGCACTTCCTCTGGAACCGGATCGGGCGTGAGTGCGAAACCTTCTTCAACGACAACCTCGTCGATCATCGCCTCCAGTGATGAGTGTTCCGAACCGAAGGCAATGATGTCGGCAAGCGGATACAACAACAGGGGCATGTCCAGATTGATATTCGCGACGAGCGAATCGACTGGCACCGTGGGGTAATGCGCGTAGTAATCGGAGCCGACGAGGCCGCGCTCTTCCGCGGTCAGGGCGATGAACAGGATCGAGCGACGCGGCGGCTCCGGCATCGTCGCAAAAGCGCGGGCAGTCTCGATCAACAACGCCGTACCCATGGCATTGTCGTACATACCGTTGTATATCGTGTCGCCGTTGACCGGCACGCCGGTCCCGACGTGATCGAGATGCGCGGAAAAGACGACGTACTCGTCTGCGAGCGCCGGGTCGCTGCCGCGCAGGATGCCGACGATATTCGGGCTCGTAATCGATTCGTGACTGGTCTTCCGTGCCAACGTTATTTCCGCGCCCAGAGGCGTCGACATCGGCGTGCCCGCGTCGGCCGCATCGAGCGCCTGCTCGAAAGTAATTGGCGCGCGTGAAAAAAGCTCGTATGAGGGCGGCACATTGAGCAATGCACCGCCCTGCAATTGCGGAAAATAGTTTGCCGCCTCACCAGCCAGATTCACCCAGGACATACCGGCACGTTCGCCAGCATTCTCCGACACGCGCTTCCACGTGTACCGCTTCTGATCTGTCCTCGACCTGAGGCCGACAAACCCGACCGCACCGCGCTTCACGGCTTCCTCAGCCTTGGTCAGGCGAGACGAATAGTACGCACGTTCGTTGTGCGGAAAGCGGTCCGGAGCACCACCGAAAGCGGCGACGATCTTGCCTACGACGTCGATACCGTCGTAGTCGGAATAATCCAGCTCCGGCGCATGCACGCCGAACCCGACGAAAACGACCTCGGCCGTGATACTCGTTTCCGGACGTACCGTGTCCCCTTGCATCACGAAGTCTTCCTTCCAGCGTTGTGTTTCCTCTTCATCATCCTGGTGGAAGACGAATCTTGCGGAAGCAACCTCGATACGGTTGGACAACATCGGTACCTGCTGGTACCAACCGTCCTCGCCGCCGGGTTCGAGCCCGATGTCTTCGAAGTGCTGCGCGACGTAGGCTGCAGATTCCTCGTAACCCGGCGTACCGGGAAAACGCCCCATGCGGGCATCATCGGCGAGATAACGGAGATGCGCTTCGATACGCTCGCGACTGATGACGGTCAGACCATGCTCGAGGGAACTGAGTCGAGGTTCGGCTTCGGTGCCGATGACGCCGACATCTTCCGGGGTTTTTTGCGAACAGCCCGGGACCGTGACAGCAAGAATGATCAGGAGGAAGAGTCGATTCTTGTTAATCAATGTCGTCACCACTTGCCAAAGTGGCGGGCATCATAGCAGTAAAGCGAGGATTCAGAGTTCCCGTCGGCGCATTCGTTGCGCGATGTGATCGGCCTGGCGAATCGCCAGCGCTACGATCGTCAGCGTCGGATTCGCTGCCGCACTGCTTGCGAATACGCTGCCATCGGAGACGAACAGGTTCGGGATGTCATGGGCCTGTCCCCAGCGGTTGGTCACGCCGTCTGCGGGATTGGCGCTCATGCGGGCCACCCCCATGTTGTGACACCCGCCACCACCGCCCATCACCGAATGCACATTCCTGCCGCCCAGCGATTCGAGTAGATTCCTGCTTGCTGCCGCCGCATGCTCGAACATGGCATACGAATTCGGGTGGAATTCGTAATTGACGATCGGTACCGGCAGGCCGTACCGGTCGCGGTCGGTGTCGTGGAAAGTAATGCCATTCGATGCCTGAGGTGGGTCCTCCCCGGAGACCCAGGCGGCCGCCAGATTGGTGTAGTTCTCCATGTATTCCGCCGTCCGCGCGCCCCAGCCGCCGACCGTCTGCGCGGTCAGCAGGGGATCCATGGCGGCCGTTTCGATCAGATAACCGCCGACGAAACCGCGCTCGGGTCTGTGATACTGCTCGTCGAAAATCAGTCCCGATTGGCGCGTGCCGCGGTGGAAGTTCACTGCGCCCGGCATGATCGCCAAAGTGGACTTCGTCAGGTGCCGCATGTAGTTGCGGCCGAGGTGTCCAGACGAGTTACCAAGCCCCTCCGGGAACATATTCGACGCCGAGTTGTACAGCAGCCTGGTAGTCTCGATCACATTGCCGGCAACGCAAACCGCCCGCGCTTTCTGTTCGTGCGTGCTGCCGTCGGCATCCACATAGACGACACCGGTCACCTTGCCGGCATCATCGTGGTTTATTTTCAAAGCCATCGATTCTGTTCGCAGCTCGAAGTGCTCGGTCGCTTCCGCTTTCGGAATTTCCGAGTAGAGCGTCGACCATTTCGCACCGATCGCGCAACCGTCCCAGCAGAAGCCGATCTGCCGGCAGCCCGGCCGGCCGTCTCTCGCCACCGGATTTATCGCGGCGCGCGCGCTGGTGTATTCCTTATAGCCGACTTTCTTCGCCGCGGCTTTGAGGACCTTGTACTCGTTGGTTTCCGCAGATGGGGGGATACCGTGAGTGCCGGACACGCCCATGTTGAACTCGGCCTTGTCGTAATAAGGCGCGAGTTCATCAAGTGCGATCGGCCAGTCGATCGCTGTCGTATCCTCGAGCTTGCCGTAAGTCGACAGCGGCTTGAACTCGTGCTCCTGAAAACGCGGCGTGATACCCGACCAGCGCACGGTCGTGCCGCCCACCGTCTTGCAGATCCAGGCCGGCGCGCCGAGCCGCTTGTCGAGCCAGCTCAATTTGAAATGCATCGCGCCCGGATCGTTGACGAAGTCAGATAATTGCAGGCGCGGTCCCGCTTCCAGGCAGACAACGTCGATGCCCTTTTGTGCAAGTTCGTTCGAAACCGTGCCACCTCCGGCACCAGATCCTATGACGACGACGACCGAGGAATCGTTCAATTCGTATCGAATCGCCATCACGCGTCCTCTGGCAGCCAATCGATGTCATCGAAGCCGCGATCTATGTAGCCGCCAAATTCCGCGGACGAGCCGGGATATTTCATGAGCTCCCAGACCTTCGGGTGGTTATAGAAACGCGCCTGCACATTACCGTGAATTGCGGCAAAGAAAGCCGCGTTCTCGACCGCCTTCATCGCCGCTAATTGCTCGTCTTCGCCGGCTTCGAACCAGTCACCGCCTTGCGTCCTGTCGAGCGCTGTCACTGCTTCATCGAGCATTCCCGTCATTGCCGGGTCGTTTGCCGCGCTTGTGAAGATACTGTCGATTACTTCCGCATAGACTTCGTCGGTTATCGCATCGTGCGGAAACAGCAACCGCGCCATTCGCACGAGTTCATCGGCGTTTCCGTCGCTCGACCGTGCCCACGCGGAACCGGCGCGAAACAAGGCGGCGCCTATGCCGGTTAACAGAAATCCGGAACAACTGATCGCGGCTACGAGGAATCTCCGCCGTGATGCAATATTATCAATCATTATTATTCAACTCCCGGTTGCCGTAGTGTAGCCGGAATGCGAGCCAGTTCCCCGTTTCTTTCAAGCTCTCGGAGCTGTATGGACCCCAGTCGACAAGGTCCTTTATTCGATTCCTTTATCTATCAGTTTACAACGTTGCCCGCGGCCCGCGGTTCTTGTCAGAAAAACGGCGTCGAACCGGATATCCCAGTAATTGCGGTTCGACCCTGTTTTCAGGCCGCGTTGGCCTCGGAGGGGTCGTAGCCGAGATTCGGCGCCAACCACTTCTCGGCTTCATCGAGCCTCATGTCCTTACGCCTGGCGTATGACTCGACCTGGTCACGCGCGATCTTGCCGACCGAGAAATAGTGGGAATCGGGGTGCGAGAAGTAGAAACCGCTGACCGCGGCGGTCGGGAACATCGCGTAGGACTCGGTGAGTTTGAGACCGATGGCGGCTTCGACGTCCAGCAGCTCCCACAGTTTGGCCTTTTCGGTGTGGTCCGGGCACGCGGGATAGCCCGGGGCCGGGCGTATGCCACGGTAGGCTTCCGCGATCAGCTCGTTATTGGTCAGCCTTTCATCGCGGTCGTAGCCCCAGAAATCCCTGCGCACGCGCTCGTGCAGGTACTCGGCGAGCGCCTCAGCGAGCCGGTCTGCAAGCGCTTTCAACAAGATGGCACTGTAATCGTCGTGCTTCGCCTCGAATTCGTGTACGCGCTCATCCACGCCGAATCCGGCGGTGACCGCGAATGCGCCGATGTAGTCGTCGATGCCGCTGTCCGAAGGTGCTACGAAATCGGCCAGGCAGTCGTGCGCCTGCCCGTCCGGCTTGCTGCGCTGTTGCCTGAGATGGCAAAGGCGCATCAGCTCTTTCCCGCGTGAGTCGTCCGCGAATACCCGCAGGTCATCGTGGTCGACGGCATTGGCCGGGAATAGTCCCACGGCAGCTTTTGCCTCAAGCCACCGTTCCTTAATGATCCTGTCGAGCATTACCGAGGCATCGGTAAACAGGTTGCGTGCGGCCTCGCCGACGACGGAGTCGCTCAGGATCGCCGGGAATTTCCCGTGAAACTCCCAGGCATTGAAGAACGGCATCCAGTCGATGTAATTCTTTAGAACCGCGAGATCGATGTCGTTCAGCACCCTGGTACCGATAAACGTCGGCGCCGGCGGCGCGTAATCGCTCCAGTCGATGTCATTCCTGTTCGCCCTGGCTTGTGCCAGAGACAATTGCGGCGCCAGTCGCGTCTTGCCGGCGTGCCGTTCGCGGCGCTTCGCATTGTCTTCGCGCGTTTTGCGAACCAGCTCCATGC
This sequence comes from Woeseiaceae bacterium, assembly GCA_041598995.1. Lineage (GTDB taxonomy): Bacteria > Pseudomonadota > Gammaproteobacteria > Steroidobacterales > Woeseiaceae > SZUA-117. The sequence goes on from JBFHXJ010000001.1 coordinate 23,846, forward strand.
GTGACTCCGGCTGGACCAGGGCCTGCGCCACGCCGACCGAGCGCGAGGCGTCCTTGACGTATATGACGGGTCCGTCATATTTCGGCTCGATCTTCACGGCGGTGTGCGCCGGTGACGTCGTTGCGCCGCCAATCAGGAGTGGCAATTCGAATTTCAGCCGCTGCATCTCGCTCGCGACATGCACCATCTCGTCGAGTGATGGTGTAATCAGCCCGGAAAGCCCGATCAGCTGCGCGTTCTCGCGCCTCGCGGTTTCGAGAATCTTCTCGCAGCTCACCATGACACCGAGATCGATGACCTCGAAGTTGTTGCACTGGAGCACGACGCCGACGATATTCTTGCCGATGTCGTGGACATCGCCTTTGACGGTCGCCATGACGATCTTGCCGTTCGATTCGACGGCGCCGCCTTTTTCCTTTTCGATGAACGGCACCAGGTGACCGACGGCCTTTTTCATGACGCGTGCCGATTTGACGACCTGCGGCAGAAACATCTTGCCGGCGCCGAAGAGATCGCCGACGACGTTCATGCCGGCCATCAACGGACCCTCGATGACATCGAGCGGCCTTTCCGCCGCCAGTCGGGCTTCCTCGGTGTCGCCGATCACGAACTCGTCGATGCCGTTGACCAGCGCGTATTCGAGCCGCTTTTCCACCGGCTTCTCACGCCAGCTCAAGTCCTGCGCTGTGCCTTTCTGGCCGCCGGCCTTGCCTTTGAACTGCTCCGCAACGTCGAGCAGCCGTTCGGTCGCGTCATCACGTCGATTGAGCACCACGTCTTCTACTGCGTCGCGCAGATCCGCCGGCAGGTCCTCGTAGATCGCAAGCTGTCCCGCATTGACGATCCCCATATCCATGCCTGCCTTGATCGCGTGATACAGAAACACCGAATGGATCGCCTCGCGAACGATGTTGTTGCCGCGAAACGAGAATGAGACGTTGCTGACGCCACCGCTGACGAGCACGTGCGGCAGTTTTGCCTTGATTTGCCGAGTTGCCTCGATGAAATTGATACCGTAGGCGTTGTGCTCCTCGATACCCGTCGCGACCGCGAATATATTGGGATCGAAGATGATATCCGCCGGATCGAAACCCACTTCCTCGGTAAGTATCCTGTACGAGCGCTCGCAGATATCGACCTTGCGCTGGACGTTATCCGCCTGGCCCTTCTCGTCGAACGCCATGACGACGACAGCCGCGCCGTAATCGCGAACGAGCCGCGCATGCTCGATGAACTGTTCCTCGCCCTCCTTCAGGCTGATGGAGTTGACGACGCCCTTGCCCTGCACGCACCTGAGCCCCGCCTCGATGACCGACCACTTCGACGAGTCGATCATGACAGGCACGCGAGCAATGTCCGGCTCGGAGGCGATAAGGTTCAGAAGCTTGACCATCGCCTTTTCCGAATCGAGCATACCTTCGTCCATGTTGACGTCGATGATCTGCGCGCCGTTCTCGACCTGTTGCCGGGCGATCTGCACGGCTTCGGTGTAATTGTCGGCCTCGATCAGCTTGCGGAAAATCGCCGAGCCGGTGACGTTCGTGCGTTCGCCGACGTTGACGAACAGGTCGTCCGGCCCGATCGTGACCGGTTCGAGTCCAGACAGCCTGCAGCGCACGGGAATAGTCGGAATTTTTCTCGGTGGCTTGCCGTCGATGACCCGCCGTAATGCCCGGATGTGATCCGGCGTCGTGCCGCAGCAGCCGCCGACGAGGTTAACGAAGCCGCTCTGGATGAATTCACCGATGACGTCCGCCATGTGCTGTGGCGTTTCGTCATACTCGCCGAATTCGTTCGGCAGGCCGGCATTCGGATGTGCGCTGACATGCGTGTCCGCGACGCGCGAGAGCTCGGCGACATACGGCCGCAGGTCCTCGGCGCCCAGCGCGCAATTGAGGCCGACGATCAGCGGCTCCGCGTGCCGTACCGAGTTCCAGAAGGCCTCGGTTGTCTGACCCGACAGCGTCCGGCCCGATGCGTCCGTGATCGTGCCGGAAATCATGATAGGCAGGGTCACGTTGGTCGTTTCGAAACTGCGCCTGATTGCGAAAATGGCCGCTTTCGCATTCAGCGTGTCGAAGACCGTCTCCACCATCAGCAAATCGACGCCGCCTTCGATGAGCGCCGTCGCGGCAACCTGGTAGGTCTCGGCGAGCTCCGCAAAAGTGATGTTGCGATAGCTGGGATCGTTGACGTCGGGGGAAATCGACGCCGTCCGGTTGGCGGGCCCCAGCACACCGGCCACGAAACGCGGTTCGCCACACTGCGCCGCAAAGGTATCGGCCGCTTCCCGCGCAAGGTGCGCGGCCGACAGGTTCAGTTCCGCGACGAGCGTTGCCATGCCGTAGTCGCTCATCGACGGCGCGATCGAATTGAAGGTGTTGGTTTCTATGATGTCTGCGCCGGCGTCGAGATACTGCCGATGAATATCCTGGACGACCTGCGGCCGCGTGATCGACAACAGGTCGTTATTGCCCTTGAGATCGGTATGCCAATCCTTGAAACGCTCGCCGCGATAGCCGCTTTCATCGAGCTTGTGCGTCTGGATCATCGTACCCATCGCGCCGTCGAGCAAGAGGATCCGCGCGCGCAATGCTTTCTTGAGTGCCTCGATTCTCTTCTGCCTTTCCATCGCGAGGCCTCAGGCAGCCTCGCGCTGCGGTCTTACGCCGATCGCGTGACAGATCGCGTACGTGAGTTCGGATCGATTCAGCGTGTAAAAGTGAAACTCGTTGATTTCAGCCCTTCGCAGTAGCTGCACCTGTTCGATCGCGACACTGGCCGCGATCAGCTTGCGCGTCTCCGGGTCGTCATCGAGACCGTCGAAACGCTGTTCGAGCCAGTCCGGCACGGTTGCGCCGCACTGCTCGGCAAACCTCGTCAGCTGCGGAAAGCGCGTGATCGGCAAGATGCCGGGGACGATTTTGGAATCTATGCCGGCCGCGGCACAGAGATCGCGGAATCGCAGAAAGACATCGACGGTGAAGAAGAATTGCGTGATAGCGCGAGACGCGCCCGCGTCGAGCTTGCGTTTCAGATTGTCGAGGTCGGCGAGGGGACTCTGAGCCTCCGGATGAACCTCCGGGTACGCCGCCACGGATATATCGAAATCCGCGACCCGCTTCAATCCCGCAACCAGATCCGCGGCGTAGGAATAACCGTCGGGATGCGGTTTGTAGCCATTGGCTTGCTTCGGCGGGTCGCCGCGCAAAGCGACCAGGTGCCGCACTCCGAGATCCCAGTATTGACGCGCAATATCATCGATTTCGCCGCGGCTGGCGCCGATGCACGTCAGGTGTGGGGCAGCCGTGAGCTTCGTTTCCCTGATGATTCGTTCTACAGCCGAATGCGTACGCTCTCTGGTCGATCCGTCCGCGCCATAGGTAACCGACACGAAGCGCGGTTGCAGTACCGACAGGTGCTTGATCGAATTCCAGAGCGTCGTCTCCATCGTTTCCGTGTTCGGTGGAAAGAATTCGAACGACACTTTTATTCCATTCCTTTTTTCCGGCTTGTCTGGCATCGGCGTCACGCAGCCTCGTTTTTACGGTTCAACGGCGTCGCAACCGACAGCAACCAGGCAGGATTCTTTGCCGGCACGAGATGCGCGGGCGCGAGTCTCAGCGAAGCCTCCGCGCTCCACTCGGCAAGCAGCTTCTGGATGCGGGCAGCATTCTGCTTGTTGACCGATTGCAGAATGAACAGCCGCCCGCCCGGCCGTAATAGCCGACTGGATTCTGACAACGCGCGTACCGGATCTCTGGCATCTGCCAGCACGTCGTCGAGCACGATCGTGTTGAATTCCTCGTCGTCGAACGGCAGGCGGTACATGTCGCCCTGGCGCAAGGTGCAGTTCGGCAGGCCGGCCAGCATCAGTTCGGCGCGCGCCAGGCCACGCGCCTTCGCATCGATGTCGACACCGACGGCACGACGCGCGCGGCTTGCCAGCAACTTGAGTATTGAGCCCCTGCCGCAGCCGACATCGAGCAAATCGCCGATGGGCTGAGTGACCGTCAGCTCGACGATTGCCTTGTGCAGGACGCGGTCCGCCAGCCGCGATTCTGTGTCATGGGGCAGCTCTTCCACGCCGAAGCCGCGCAAGCGACGCAACTGCGCCAGGTCTTCGATGAACAGGCGGTCATTGGTCGGAATCAGTTCGAATAACTGGAACAGATCTTCGCCCTGACGGCCGCTCGCGGGCACCCGGTAAAACACGCGCTTGCCGTCGCGAAACCTTCTCAAGAGCCCGGTCTCGCAGAGCAATTTGAGCTGCTGCGACACCCGCGGCTGGCTCTGGCCCAGCACCTCCGTGAGTTCGGAAACGCTGCATTCGCCTTGCCGGCACAACGCGACGAGGCGCAGCCGCGTCAGGTCACCGAGCGCTTTGAGTCGCGCCAGCAGGGTTTCCGTATTTTTTTGCATTAATATATAAAGATAATTTTATATAAGAGATCGCCTATTCTAGCACGAATTCATTTTCAGAAAACCCTGCGGAAAAACCGTCGTTTGTTCTAGTGCACGGAGTCGCTGCCGGAGATGGCCTGTTCCGCGAACACCCGGGCCACGTCGATGGCATCGAACACGCGCACGCGCCCGCAGTATTCGCAGGTCACCTCGACTGTCCCGTTGGTCTCGCAGGCAGCGCGCGTTTCCTGCTCGCCGAGGAGGCGCAGGACCTCCTCGACCTTTTGCCGGCTGCAGCGGCAGCGGAACCGCGCGCCGCGGGGCTCGAACGCGCGGACGTCATCTTCGGCGAAAATCCGGTGCAGGAGGTCATGACTGGCGCCTTCGACCAGGTCCTCGGCGCGCAGGGTCTTCACCAGCAGGCCAAGGCGACGCCAGTCGTCCTCGAGCGTCGGCGATTCCTCGGGCAGCTGCTGTATCAATATGCCACCGCATTTGACGTCGTCTCCGGCCAGGTGAAGGTGACTCGGCACCTGTACGGATCGCGCGAAATAATTCTCGAGGCTGGCCGCCAGCGAGTCCGGGCTGATCTCGACGATGCCCTGATACGGCTGCTCCATCGCGCCGGAATCGACCGTGACCGCACAGCGCGCTCCGGCAACGAGATCAGCGAATCGCATATCGCCATCGACATCCTGCGCGCTCGCCATGCCCCGCAGATCGAGATCGTCGGTGCTTTGCATGACCAGCATGCTCAATGGGCCGTCGCTCGATATCTGGAACGTGATCGTGCCGTCGAATTTGAGGCTTTGCGCGATCAGGGCGGTCGCCGCTGCGGAATGTCCGAGCACATTGGTGACCGGGCCCGGATAATCGTGATCACGCTGCATGCGTTGCCAGGTGCTTTCGAGTTGCACCAGTGCGCCCCGAACCGGCAGTGATTCGAATACGAACGGGATGACTGCGTCCTTGGCCAACATGATCTATCCGGAAAGTTTCTTCCTTAAAATCTTGTTGACCCGTCCCGGGTTTGCCTTGCCGCCTGTTTCCTTCATGACCTGGCCGACGAAATAGCCGAGCACTTTCTCCTTGCCACCCCTGTATTCTGCGACCTGTACCGGGTTCGCTGCCAGGACCCGATCCACAATTGCTTCGATTGCTGCCGCGTCGGTAATCTGTTTCAATCCACGCACCTCGATAACCTCATCGGCGCTTCCCTCGCCCGACCACATGGCCTCGAACACCTCTTTAGCGATCTTCCCGGATATCGTGTTATCGGCGATTCGGTTCAGGAGACCGCCCAGCGCGGATGCCGCGATCCTGCTCTCGCCAATATCGAGGCTTTCCCTGTTCAGCGCAGCCAACAGGTCGCCGATGATCCAGTTCGCTGCCACCTGGGGCGTGGCGTCCGTGTTGCGGGTCAACTCCTCGAAATAGTCGGCTGCGGTCCGGTTGACGGTCAGGATCTCCGCGTCGGCCAGTTTCAGTTCGTACTGCTCGACAAATCGCTGCAGTTTTGCGTCAGGCAACTCGGGCAGGAACTGACGAACGTTTTCGATGAACGCCTCGTCGATTTCGACGGGGAGCAGATCAGGATCCGGAAAATAGCGGTAGTCGTTCGCCTCTTCCTTGGTGCGCATCGGGCGCGTCTCGTCCTTGTCGGGGTCATAGAGTCGCGTTTCCTGGACGACTTCGCCGCCGTCTTCGAGTACTTCGATCTGCCGGTTAATCTCGAAGTCGATCGCTCTCTCGACGAAGCGGAAGGAATTGAGATTCTTCGTTTCTGTGCGCGTGCCCAATGCTTCCTGCCCGCGCGGGCGCACGGACACATTGGCATCACAACGGAACGATCCTTCCTGCATATTACCGTCGGAGATCTCGAGGTAACGCACAATCGAATGAATCTTGCGCATGTACGCGACCGCTTCCCTGGCCGAGCGAAGGTCGGGCTCGGAAACGATTTCGAGTAACGGCGTGCCGGCACGATTCAGGTCAATGCCGGTTTCCTTGCCGAATCCCTCGTGCACAGACTTGCCCGCGTCTTCCTCGAGATGCGCGCGCGTAATGCCAATGCGTTTTTCGTTGCCATGCTCATCGCGAATCATGAGCTCGCCGTGTTCGACGATCGGCAGCTCGTACTGGCTGATCTGATAGCCCTTCGGCAGGTCCGGATAGAAGTAGTTTTTCCTGGCGAAAACGGAGCGCCGGGCCACGGTCGCGTTGATCGCGAGGCCGAATTTCGTCGCCATGCGCACCGCCTCACCATTAAGGACCGGCAGTACGCCGGGGTATCCGAGGTCGATGAGGCAGGCCTGGGTGTTTACATCGGCACCATAAGCCGTTGACGCTCCTGAGAAAATCTTGCTATGCGTCGCAAGCTGGGTGTGGATTTCCAGGCCGATGACCACTTCCCAGGCGGCATTCACGAGAAGTCCTCCGGCCCCTGCCGGTGCCAGTCGGTCTGCTGCTGATACTGATACGAGCAGCTCAACAGCCTCTCCTCGGCGAAATGCGGGCCCACGAGTTGCAGGCCGACCGGCAGGCGGTCGGCAAAGCCGCAAGGTATGGAGATGCCGGGCAACCCGGCGAGATTCGCGCCGATCGTGTAGATGTCATTCAAGTACATCGTAATCGGGTCATCGGTTTTTTCCCCGATCGCAAATGCGGTCGTCGGCGCGGTAGGCCCGGCGATGATGTCGACATTCCTGAACGCCTCTTTGAAATCCCGGCTGATGAGTTGCCGCACTTTTTGCGCTTTTAAATAATAGGCGTCGTAGTAGCCGGCGGATAAAACGTAGGTACCGGTCATGATGCGACGCTGAACTTCTGCGCCGAATCCTTCGCCGCGGCTGCGGCAATACATGTCAAGAAGATCTTCCGGATTCTCGGTGCGGTGACCGAAGCGCACACCATCGAATCGTGACAGGTTCGATGAACATTCTGCTGGCGCGACGACGTAGTAAGTCGGCACCGACAAGTCGATATTCGGCAGATCGACTTCGATCAAGGTCGCGCCATTGTCCTGCATCGTTGCCAGCGCTTCCTTGACACGTGCTTCGCAACCCGCATCGAGTCCCTCATCGAAGTGCTGTCGCACGATGCCTATCTTCAAGCCATTCATCCGCCTGTTGAGGCCGGCCAGATAATCAGGAACCGGATGATCGACGCACGTCGAATCCTTGGCGTCAAAACCGGCCATTACACCCAGTAACAACGCGGCATCTTCCGCAGTGCGCGTAATCACTCCCGCCTGATCGAGGCTCGACGCGAACGCGACCATGCCGAACCTGGATACCCTGCCATAGGTTGGTTTCAGGCCGACGGTACCGGTCAGCGCCGCGGGCTGCCGTATGGATCCGCCGGTGTCCGTGCCGGTCGCAGCCGGTACGATTCGTGCCGCAACTGCGGCGGCGGATCCTCCCGATGAGCCGCCCGGCGACAACTTCCTGTCCCACGGGTTTGTGACCGGACCGTAATAGCTGGATTCGTTAGACGAGCCCATCGCGAATTCGTCCATGTTCGTTTTGCCGAGCATGACAGCGCCGGCTGCTTTTATGCGTTCGACAACGGTGGCATCGTAAGGTGCGACAAAATTCTCAAGGATGCGCGAGCCGCAGGTGGTATGGACACCTTTGGTGCAAAAGAGGTCCTTGTGCACGATGGGCAAACCGTTTAACGGACTGTTATCGCCCTTTGCCCTCGCCTTGTCCGCGGCGTCGGCCTGTTCCAGCGCCTGCTCCGCCGTCACCGTAATAAACGCATTGAGTCGATCCTGGTGCGTTTCGATTCGTCGCAACAGATGTTCCGTCAGTTCCCTTGAAGAGAATTCCCCATCCTGCAACGCAGCCGCGAGCTCGATAAGCGTGTGCGTATGTAATACATCGTTTGCCTGCCCCATCTTTATTCGATCACTTTGGGAACCAGGTAATAACCATTCGCTACACGAGGTGCATTCTTCTGGATTTCGTCACGCTCGTTCTTTTCCGTCACTTGGTCGGCGCGAAAACGCTGCGACATGTTCAGGGGATGCGCCATCGGTAAGACGTCGTCGGTCGAGGCGACCTGCAACTGATCCACGAAATCGACGATGCGCGAGAGTTTGCCAACGATATCATCGAACTCGGACTCGTCGAGCTTCAGTCGCGCGAGCGTTGCGATGTGCCGTACCTGATCTTTAGTTAGTGACACGAGGAGGTCCGGATTGTCTTGCCGCAGAGATCCCTGACGCCCGGGCATGGCGAGGGGCGGCAATGTTACAAGCTGCCTTGTGCATTGTCCTGTCCATTGCTACATTGCAATGTTGATTTACTTCGCGGGACTCTACCCCCACATGCTCAAGAACATTCTAGGTTATTTCTCGAACGATTTGTCGATCGATCTCGGGACGGCCAACACGCTCATCTATTCGAGGGGTCACGGTATCGTCCTGGACGAGCCCTCGGTCGTGGCGATCCGCGAAGATGCCGGTCGCGGCGGGCGCGTGGTCGAGGCGGTCGGCGTCGAGGCCAAGAATATGCTGGGGAGGACCCCTGGAAACATCGTCGCCATCCGGCCATTGAAGGACGGCGTCATCGCGGACTTCACCGTGACCGAGAAGATGCTGCAGCACTTCATCCGTAAAGCCCACGGCACGCGATATTTCCGTCCGAGCCCGCGTGTCCTGGTCTGTGTCCCGTACGGATCCACCCAGGTCGAGCGGCGCGCCATCCGCGAATCGGCGGAAGGGGCCGGCGCCCGCAAGGTTCACCTGATCCCCGAGCCGATGGCCGCTGCGATCGGCGCGGGCATGCCCGTACACGAGGCGCGCGGTTCGATGGTGCTCGACATCGGCGGCGGCACCTCCGAGGTCGCCGTGATTTCCTTGAACGGTATCGTCTATGCCGCTTCCGTCAGGATCGGCGGGGACCGTTTCGACGAGGCGATCACCAACTACGTACGCCGCAATTACGGCATCCTGATCGGCGAGGCGACTGCGGAGCGCATCAAGCACGAAATCGGCTCGGCGTTTCCCGGCCAGGAAGTCAGGGAAATCTCGGTCAAAGGCCGCAACCTGTCCGAGGGCGTGCCGCGCAGTTTCACCCTCAATTCGAACGAGATATTGGAAGCATTGCAGGAGCCTCTGCAGGGCATCGTCGGCGCGGTCAAGGAAGCGCTGGAGCAGACGCCGCCCGAGCTCGGCGCCGACGTCGCCGACCGCGGCATCGTGCTGACCGGCGGCGGCGCCATGCTACGCGACATCGACAAGCTGCTGATGGAAGAAACCGGCTTGCCGGTGGTCATTGCCGATGATCCGCTGACTTGCGTTGCTCGCGGCGGTGGCCGGGTCATCGAGCTCATCGACGAGCACGGGCCGGCCGTATTTGGTTTGGAATAAGAACAACCACGAAGCCCGGAACCATTATGCGAAGAGAGTACGCTGATGGCCCCCGCGAAAGCTGACAGGCACCACAGGTCACCGCATCCGCCTGCGACCGGACTTCGTTTTCTGTTACTCGCGGCTTTGAGTATCCTGCTCCTCGTCATCGATCATCGCCACAATCACCTCGACGCGGCGCGCAAGGCGATCGGCGCAACCGTGTATCCGCTGCGCGTCATCGTCGACGCGCCCGTTTCGCTGTGGCGCTGGATTGGTGAGACGACGTCGAGTCGTAACGAGTTGCAACTCGAGAACAGCCGCCTGAACGCGGAGCGGCTGCTGACTCAGGCCCGCTTGCAGAAATACGCCGCGTTGGAGGCGGAAAACGCCCGGCTCCGTGCGTTGCTCGAGGCCACGAGCAGCGTTCGCGACCAGGTTCGCGTGGCTGAGATCATGTCGGTCAGCTCGAATCCGTTTCGCCACACGCTGGTCGTGGACAAGGGCACGCGTGACGGCGTGTTCGAGGGCCAGGCGCTTATAGACGCCGACGGCGTCGTGGGACAGATTATCGAGGCGGGCGTGCTCTCGTCGGAAGGCATCCTGATCAGCGATCCGGACCATGCCTTGCCGGTCGAGGTCAATCGCAATGGCTTGAGGACGATCGCCGTCGGCACCGGCGAGTACGACCGCCTGGTATTGCCGTTCTTGCCGAACCACGCCGACATTCGGGAAGGTGATCTGCTGGTCACCTCAGGCCTCGGCGGGTCCTTCCCGGCGGGATATCCGGTCGCAATCGTCGATTCCGTCGTACGCATACCGCAGGAACCCTTCGCGGCCGTCTCCGCACAGCCCTCAGCCGCATTGAATCAGGTCAGGGAGGTCATGCTGATCTGGTCTGCCGGCGACGGATCTTCCGGCGAGCAAGAGGCGCAATCCGTCGCGAGCGAGGCCGCAACCGATGAGTAGAGATTCCGACGCGCATCCGCAGCCGGTGATTATCAGCACGATTGTTGCGCTGATGCTCGCCATCGCGCCGATGCCCGATTGGGCGGAATCGTTCCGTCCCGACTGGGTCACGATGACACTTATATATTGGACCATGAATCTGCCGCGCAGCTACAGCGTCGGCTGGGCCTGGATCATCGGTCTCGTTCTCGACGTGGCCCAGGGGACATTGCTCGGACAGCACGCACTGGCGCTGACGCTGGTCATCTATATAACGGTTACATTTCATCTGCAGATGCGTCAGTTTCCACTGTTGCAGTTGTCAATCACGGTATCCGCAATGCTGGCGCTTTATCAGTTCGTATTGTTCTGGATCAACGGCGTTGCCGGTGTCAATACGCCTGCGATTAGTTATTGGGGACCGGTAATCAGTGGCTCATTGCTCTGGCCTTTGCTGACGATGTTGTTCGGTGGCGCGCGTTTCCGGGTTAGAACATAGAGATGAGTTTTCTCGAACCGATCAAAGATCCCTACTTCGAGAAGAAGCTCTTTGTTTCGCGCATTATTCTCGCGGTCGTCATCAGCATACTGTTGCTCGGCACGGTCATCGCCCGACTGGTGCAGTTGCAGGTTCGGGATTACGAACTCTTTGCGGAGAAATCGCAGGGCAATCGCGTGCGCCTCGAGGCGGTTCCGCCGACCCGCGGGCTCATTTTGGATCGCAAGGGTCGGGTACTGGCAGAGAATCTGCCTGCCTATCAACTCGAGCTGATTCCCGAACAGGTTCCCGATCTGCAGGAAACGTTGTCACGGCTCGCCGATCTCGCATTGATTCGCAGGGAGGACATTCCGCGCTTCAATGGACTGAGCCGGACCGGCCCGCGGTTCAAGCCGGTGACGCTGCGATTCAGACTCACGGACGATGAAATCGCGACGTTTGCCATTCAACGGCCGAGGTTCCCGGGCGTCGATTTCCAGCCGCGACTCGTACGGCATTATCCGGAGGGGGAAATCACGGCGCACGCGATCGGTTACGTCGGCGCATTGAGCACGGCCGATCTCCAGCGACTCGACAGGTCCGCCTATGCCGGCACGGCCCACACGGGCAAGACCGCAGTCGAGCATTTCAACGAGAAACTGCTGCACGGCAAGGTCGGCTACCGCCAGGTCGTCACCAACGCGCGCGGGCGGCAGGTGGCGGCCGAAACCCAGGACATCGGAGGATCATTGTTGGAAAACAGCGCTCCGACGCCCGGGCACAACATCTACGTCAGTCTGGATCTCGATCTGCAGCGAGTCGCGACCGAGGCGATGCGCGACCGCCGCGGCGCGATCGTGGCTATTGACCCGACAAACGGCGAGATACTGGCGCTGGTCAGCGCGCCGACCTTCGACCCGAACGCATTCGCGACCGGCATGAGCCCCAGTCAGTTCAACGAACTGCAGAACGACGAGGGACGCCCCCTCTTCAACCGTGCCGTCAGGGGCTCCTATCCGCCCGGCTCGACAATCAAGCCGATGCTGTCGATCGCCGCACTCGAGACCGGGGCGACCAACCTCACGCGACGCACTGTCTGCAGGGGCTTTTACAGCCTGCCGGGGAGCACGCACCGTTATCGCGACTGGAAGCCCGAAGGCCACGGCGAGGTCGACTTGCACGATGCGATATCGCAGTCCTGCGACGTCTATTTCTATGAGATAAGTCGCGACATCGGCATCGACCGAATGCATGACTACCTGACACGATTCGGGCTCGGCAAGGAAAGCGGACTCGACATGGTCGGTGAAGCGGATGGCCTGGTACCGTCGCGTAGATGGAAGCGGCAGGCATTTCGCGAACGCGCCGATCAGGTCTGGTTCCCGGGCGAAACCGTTATCGCGTCCATCGGCCAGGGCTACATGCTTGCTTCACCATTACAACTCGCGAACGCTGCCGCAGCGCTCGCAATGCACGGCAAGCGGTTTAGGCCGCACCTCGTCGCCGCATTCGAAGACCCGATAAGCGGCAAACGCACCCTGATCACACCGGAAGCGTTATCGCCTGTCGAAATCGAAAACGACTACTACTGGGGCAATGTCATCGCCGGCATGCACGACGTAATGCAAAGCGAGACCGGCACGGCACGTGCTGCAGGGCTTGGCGCACCGTACCAGATGGCCGGCAAGAGCGGTACGGCGCAGGTTTTCTCGCTGTCGCAGGACGAAGAGTACGACGAAGAAGAGCTCGACGAACGACTCCGCGATCACGCCTTGTTCATCGCGTTCGCGCCGCTCGAGAATCCACGCATTGCGGTCGCAGTCATCGTCGAGAACGGATCGAGCGGCAGTCGCGTCGCCGCACCCATCGCGCGCGCCGTGATGGATCAATACCTCGGGTTCAACGACGATGCAGTTTAGCGACACATCACGACTGGTCGAGGCGAAGGCCGCGCCGTTAAGCGACCTCGCACGCATCCTGCGACGCCTCAACCTGGACGGCCCGCTGCTTGCCGGCCTGCTGTTTACCTGTGGCTTCGGCTTGTTCGTACTCTACAGCGCCGTCGGCGAGAACCTGGACTTGTGGCTGCAGCAGTGCGCGCGGCTATTTGTCGCCCTGGTCGTGATGCTGTTGATCGCGCAGCTGGAGCCTGATCTCATGCGTCGCTGGACGCCCTGGGGCTATCTCGCCGGCCTCGTCCTGCTGCTTCTCGTGCTGGCGATCGGCGAGGTCGGCCAAGGCGCGAGGCGCTGGCTCGATCTCGGCATTCGCTTCCAGCCATCGGAGATCATGAAGCTCATGGTACCGATGTCCGCCGCATGGTTCCTGCACAAAAGGCAATTACCGCCGAGATTTCTCGACCTCGTCGTCATTGCCGTGCTGATCTTTGTGCCCACGATGCTGATCGGGGTACAACCGGATCTCGGCACCGCGCTGCTGGTTGCCGCGGCCGGCGTATTCGTCGTCGTGCTTGCCGGCTTGTCAATACGCGTCATGGTCCTCCTCGGCCTCGCCTCGATTCCCGGCGCGATGGTGCTATGGAACTACATGCAGGATTACCAGAAGCAGCGCGTCCTGACGCTGCTCAACCCGGACTCGGATCCGCTCGGCGCCGGCTACAACATCATCCAGTCGAAGATCGCGATCGGCTCAGGCGGCCTTTTCGGCAAAGGCTGGACCAACGGCAGTCAGGCACAGCTCGAATTCCTCCCGGAACGGGACACCGACTTCATCTTCGCCGTCATGGGCGAGGAACTCGGGCTGCTGGGCGTATTGAGTCTGCTCGGCCTCTACGTGTTCATCATCGGCCGCGGACTGTACATCGCGACGCAGGCCCGCGATACGTTTACGAGGCTCATGGCCGGGAGCATCGCCCTCACCTTTTTTGTCTATGTATTCGTGAACACCGCAATGGTCACGGGCCTGGTTCCGGTCGTCGGCATCCCGCTGCCGCTGGTCAGCTATGGTGGAACCTCGATGGTGACCCTCATGGCCGGTTTCGGTATTCTGATGTCGATTCACGGCCACCGGAAATTACTGCCACATTAAATGGACTTGAGACCCGTACTACTGCTGTCGATTTTCGTCGGTGGCCCTGCCGCAGAAGCGATCGACGTCGACGATCCCGATGTCAGGGAATTCATCGACGAAATGGTCAGCGAACATGATTACGATCGCCGAAGTCTCGAAGACATCTTGCAGAAGGCAGAAATCCGGGAGCGAATACTGGAAGCGATCGCGAGGCCGGCGGAAAGCACCATGGAGTGGCACGAGTATCGCGATATCTTCGTCACCAACGAACGTGTCAAAGCCGGCGCCGAGTTCTGGCACGATAACAGCGAAGAAATACAACGCATCAGCGATGAAACAGGCGTAGCGCCCGAAATTCTGGTCGGCATCATCGGTGTTGAAACCTACTTCGGGCGGATCACCGGCAACTATCGCGTGCTGGATGCGCTCGCTACGCTGGCATTCGCGTACCCACCGCGCGCCAATTTTTTCCGCAGCGAGCTCGAACATTTCCTGCTGCTCGTCCGCGAGGAGGAAATGGACGCGACAGTCGCCACCGGTTCCTATGCCGGCGCCATGGGCCGGCCGCAGTTCATGCCATCGAGTTATCGCGCGTACGCGGTCGATTCGAGTGCCGACGGCAAACGCGACATCTGGAGTGACTGGTCCGATGTCATCGGCAGCGTCGCCAACTATTTCGTGCGCCACGGCTGGCGACCCAATAATCAGGTCGCCGCGCGAGCCACTCTCGGCAAGCAATGGCGCGGCCAGCCGCCGGAGAATTCCCTGACACCGAAAGAGACGGTTACCTCCCTGAGCCACCAGGGCGTCCTGTTCGTAACGGACCTGCCCGGTGACGACAAGAGCCAGCTCATCACCTTGCAAGGCGAAAACGGTGAGGAGCATTGGGTCGGTTTCCACAATTTCTTTGTTATCACACGTTATAACCGCAGTGTGATGTATGCGCTGGCTGTCCTGCAGCTCGGCCAGGAAATTGCGATCGAGGTCAATCGTGACAAGATTTGAGCGGGCGCTTTCACTGCGACTCATTGCTTTTGTTCTGTTGCTCTCGGGCTGCAGTTCGCCCGCTGTTCGTGACGCCGGGCCGCCGGCCGGCGGAACGGTCGTCCCGCATGAACTGCCGCCCGATCCGATCCCGCGCGACGAACCCAGGAGTCAGTTCGGCAACGGACCCTACTACCAGGTTTACGGCACGACCTACAAGGTGCTCGACACGAATTTTGGCTACCAGGAGCGCGGTGTGGCATCGTGGTACGGTCGGAAATTCCACGGCAGGCCGACATCGAGCAAGGAACGGTACGACATGTATCAGATGACGGCCGCACACAAGTCATTGCCGCTGCCGTCCTACGTGCGCGTCAGAAACCTGACGAACGGCAAGAGCGTCATCGTGCGCGTCAATGACCGCGGCCCTTTCGTCGACAACCGGCTCATCGATCTCTCATACGCGGCGGCAGTGAAGCTCGATATGATCAAATCGGGCACGAGCCTGGTCGAGGTAACCGCAATCAGCTTCGATGCGCCACCGCCGCCAGCGGAGCAACCGGCCACCGCTGATGCTCCGCCGGAAGTGCCCGCCGACAATATCTACGTCCAGGTCGGCGCCTTCGGCGAGGCCGAGAACGCCCATCGCCGCTTCATCCTGTTACATGACGTCGGCATCGAACAGGCATTCGTGCACCGCGACGACAGCACCACGCCGGCGCTGTACCGCGTCCGGATCGGGCCGATTTCCGATGTATTACAATACGATTCCATCGTCGAACGACTGCAAAACTTAGGGATTTCCGATACTCACCTGGTCACCGATTGAGCGAGTTTCATTTTTGCGCTCAGGCGCTACAATACGCGCCCTTGCACCCGGGCCTTCTTCGTCTACGCCGTTTCATATGCGATCAAGAACTCGACCATTCGTTGCGATAGCACTGCTCCTGCACCTCATATGCGGCGCTTCGAGCGCCGCAACGTCGCCCATGCCGGCGCCGCCGATCATCGGCGCTAAAAGCTTCATGCTGATCGACGGCACCACGGGCACCGAGCTTGCCTCCTTGGAGCCCAATATGCGGCTGGCGCCGGC
Source organism: Woeseiaceae bacterium (assembly GCA_041598995.1). GTDB lineage: Bacteria > Pseudomonadota > Gammaproteobacteria > Steroidobacterales > Woeseiaceae > SZUA-117. The sequence goes on from JBFHXJ010000001.1 coordinate 40,136, forward strand.
GAGCCTGACCAAACTAATGACGGCTTACGCGGTTTTTCACGCTTTGGCGGACGGCACGATTACGCTCGATGACGAAGTCCCCGTCAGCGAAAAGGCGTGGCGGACCGAAGGGTCGCGTATGTTCATCGAGGTCGGTTCGCGGGTGCCGGTCAGGGACTTGCTGCTCGGCATGATCGTGCAGTCCGGCAATGACGCCAGCGTGGCACTCGCGGAACACGTCGCCGGCTCGGAGGATGTCTTCACGAATCTCATGAACCAGCACGCCGCGCGTCTCGGCCTGACTGCGACAAAATTCACCAACGCCACAGGCCTGCCGGACGAAGAACATTATTCGACCGCGCGTGATCTTGCCACGCTAGCCCAATCGATCATCAGGGAATTCCCCGATCGCTACAAGATGTACTCGATCAGGGAATACGAATACAACGACATCAAGCAGCCGAACCGCAATCGGCTGTTATGGCGCGACAACAGTATCGACGGCATGAAAACCGGCCGCACCGACGATGCCGGTTACTGTCTCATTTCGTCGGCAGAACGCGACGGCATGCGCATCATCTCCGTCGTGCTCGGCACCGCGAGCGACAAATCTCGCATGGACGGCAGTCATTCGCTCCTCAATTACGGTTTCCGCTTTTTCGAGACGCGCCTTATCTATCGCGCCGGCGAAACCGTCACCGAAACCCGGATCTGGAAATCGGCAAAGGAAATCACACCGCTCGGCCTCGACGATGATCTCTATATCACGATCCCGCGCGGCATGTATGACGCTATCGAGACCGTGCTCAACATCCCGGCCATCCTGATGGCGCCCGTCGCCAACGGACAACCACTCGCCGAGATCGACATCAGCCTGAACGGCGATAAGCTCACCACCCGGCCATTGCGTGCGCTCGACGACAATCCGAGCGGCTCCCTGTGGCAAAGAACGCGGGATGGGGTCAAACTGTGGTTTGATTAGCCGCCCGCCATCCGCATGACGCTGCCTGCCGAAAAGGTCCCAGAAACAAGCCTGATCGTCGTGCGCGAGCTCGGCATGCAGGAATACGAACCCCTGTGGCGGGGCATGCAGCAGTTCACCGCGACGCGAACCCTGCAAACCCCCGATGAGATCTGGTTTACCGAGCACCCGCCGGTCTTCACCTTGGGCCTCAACGCGAACCGCGAACACCTGCTGGCGCCCGGCGACATTCCCGTGATCCAGGTCGACCGCGGCGGCCAAGTCACCTATCACGGCCCGGGCCAGCTCATGATTTATCCGATGATCGACCTGAAACGTGCGAAGCTTGGCGTGAGAGATCTGGTCACCGCGTTGGAAAGAACCGTCATCGACCTCGTCGCCGAGCACGATATCGAAGCAGTTTGTAGGAAGAATGCGCCCGGCGTCTACGTCGACGGCCGTAAGATTGCGAGTGTTGGACTCAGGGTAAAACGCGGTGCCAGTTACCACGGTATGGCATTGAACATCGACGTCGACCTCGAACCCTTCTCCCGCATTAATCCCTGCGGATTCAGCGATCTCGAAGTCAGGAACCTCAGAAGCCTCGGCATCGTTGCGTCGAGATCAGACATCCAGCAAATTGTTCAGAAGCACCTGCTCAGACACCTGCGCATGGACGATCGCCAAGTCGTCAGCGATATTTAAACAAAGCTTTTTATGCTGAGTTTACGACGTCCGCTTCCGGTCGAAAGCAGACATCCTTAAGCACATTTCGATCAGGCTGGATAGCGGGTCGCTAACGGCCGGAAGCAGACATCATAAACCTCGATTATGCAGGGTCTCAGACGCTGCTTGCGGCCGTTAGCGCTGGCCGACCAATGTCCGGCCGACCTGCTTGCATGCTTGCCCCGGGGACTTAATCTGCCTGCAGTCCCTGACCAGCGCCGGACATTTTTCCCGACACCGCAGCAATCACGGCACCCGCAATGCCACCATGAACGGCCTCGAGCAGTGGATCGACGATGGCGAGCGTGAGGTTTGTCAGATTGAAGATCCCGTAGAAAGTGAAATCCACTGTGAACCACAGCAGAAAGCCTACGATCGCACAGACTTTGGCACCGTCCATGACCGTTGCGGAACCTTCCTTTGTCTCGAGCGCCAGCGTCAGCAGCAACGCATAGGAAATGCTTGCGAGCGCTGATGCCCAAAGCACCGGAACTTCACGAACGACACCGGTCGCCGAACCCATGTTGGCCGTATAGAAGTCGCCGAATGCCAACTCAAATATGAGGTATCCGACTATAAACAAGGTGATGGCACCCACGACGGTGCCAATGACGATTCGCTTGACGTTCATGCAGTCTTTCTCCCTTTTGCGGTTTGACTACGGCGCGGCATTTCACCTGATACCGCACCACCAAACATTGCCAGGCTGTCCGTTTCTCGGCGTGCCTCAAGAGCGCAGCTTTTTGAGCCTGACTTTCTGCCTCGGATTCCGGCAGTATTCTTGTCATCGTTGTTTTTTGTTGTCTAAGTATAGTAGCTGGTTCAATATCCGGGAACTTTCGCGCTGATTTCGGCCGCGCTTCAGACCAGGCTTTCAGCCGCAACTAGTTGCCGGCTTTCTGGATTTCGTCGGCCAGTCTTCGCGAAACCAGTAAGGACTCGTGCTCCAATTCGTACGCGTCGACCAGGTATGCGAAGTACGGAACGAGGCCTGGGATTTCTTTCAGTGTTATTGAGATGTCCTTTAACGTGGTGTCGAACGTCTCGTCGGACAACAGGCCGTGGTTGTAAGCTGCCTCTGCGTCCTTCCACGTGTTGATCATCTGCCGGGCCATCATCAGGGCCTGCGCGCGTTCCGACGGAGACAGCCCGGCATCCCCCGATACGAGTTTCGCGTGAACTTCGGCATTTTCGATGCGAACGGTATTCAGTTCAATGAATTGATTTCGCCTCGAATGCTCGGCCGCGTAGCTCGCGATTCTGTTGGACTGATTGATTTCGACGATCAGGAAGATCAATCCGATGAGGACACCGATGCTGGCCACCAGATTGAGCCACTGGTTCAGGCGATTCAGGTCCATGCCATATCCTCTGTTTCAACGACGAGTAAAGTTCCTGAGCTTTCGGTCGAAAGCGGGGTCACTAACTCAGTCTAGACCAGATTATCGATGTGTGCCTTGGGTCAGAAATTGACCCTTACCGTGCGTTCCGCGGCGGGCAACTACGCGCTGCCTAGAGAAGTCTCTACGTCGGCGATCGGGTTTTCGAAGTCGAAGCCAAAGAGAGCCGGATTTTCGCCGATCACGATCGCGGAAAAAATATACAGCACGTAATCGTAGGTCTCGGTGGGGATGTTGTAGTTGCTGAGCAGTTGCCAGAAATTCCGCTCCCGGGGATTTTTTGGCATCTGCCGGATCAGCCGTGCGACGTTGTTCGGGCCCCAGTTGTAGGACGCGATCACCAGCAGGCCCGAAGCCTGGGCATCCTTGCTGTAGATGTCCCGGAGGTAGCGTGCTGCCGCCCGCGTCGCCAGCTCCGGTTTGAAGCGGTCGTCCCTGGGGTCGTGGACGGGCAACTCGACCAAAGGCCCGGTGCGAAGGCCGTAGCGGCGGGCCGTCGTCGGAATGAACTGCCACAGGCCCTTGGCGATGCCGAATCGCGTTTTCGGTCCGATGGCCTGGCTGTCAAAGCCAGACTCCTTGAGTGCCACGTACAGGAATTGTGGTGGCAGATGATGTTCCAGCATGGCCTGTGAAATGACCGGTGTAAGCTCCTGCCGCTGCATGCGCCTCACGGCACGTCGCAATTGGTCGGTGGCGCGCCACTTGTTGATGTAAGCCTTGACCACCTTGGTGAAGCCCGACGGCATGGTCAGCTCGCATTCCCCCAACATGCGCGCGACACGCAGGATCTCGCGATCCTGGTCGCTCAGGTCCGGTCCCAGTACGTCGAGTTCTACGAGAAAATGGTCGTACTGGGCTTCGAGCGCCTTGACTTCCTCGCGGCGGCTTTCCGCTTCGCCGATCAGTGTGGCATCGCCCGAGTCGCGGACCATGTCCTCGATGCGCGCCACCTGCACTTCCAGCGTCTTCATGCTGTAGAAAATCTCCGTCGCCAGCGCGCGTGTTTTCTTCAGCATCTGGTACTGATACGCCCCGAGGCCGGTCGTTCCGAGCATCACGACGATAACCAGAGAAATGATGGCGCGATAGCGAAGCTTCAGTTTCCTGTCGAGGCGCCGGTAGTGAGCGCGGACCCGGAGCGTCTTGTCCCCGAGCTCGTAGTCGGCGCTGTCCCCGAAGTATTTCTCGACGATCTCCTCGTCGCTGATATGGCTGGCTGCTTCCGGTACCGTGAGCCTGAGCTTCAATGCCTCGCCGGGTTGCAGGGTGGAGCTCATCGGCAACACGGCATCGCGGATGCGGACGTTGTCGAGGAAGGTCCCGTTACCGCTGCCCAGGTCTTCGACATGCCATTGCGCGCCGATCGGCGAAATCCGGGCGTGAAGCCTGCTGACGCTGGCGTCGTCGATCACGACATCGCAATCGGGATCCCGGCCGATGGTGAAGGCCTCGGTGAATGTCCTTGACTGCTCGGCGTCGTCCTGCCACCAGTTTACATGCACGTAGCCCGCGACGGATTCGAACGAGTCCGTAACGACGGTCTCGTCGATTCTGACTTTCGATATTTTGCGTTTCTTCCTGGCCGCCATAGATCCCAGATCCGCTAGCTATTGCTGCCCAGTTCTCCGAAGACTTGGGCGCTTATAGCAGAATTTTCTCGCTTCAGCGCGGCAGGAGTTCACGCGACAGCGGGAATTTTCGCATCGCGATGCCGGGCGCCAACGACCTAATTTTCCCGTGCGGACAAGTTATTGAAAGGGGGTCGGGATGGCGGCCGGCCATTCAATGCCAGCTTCTTCCGATCAGCGGGCCGCAACGACCGCCATGGTTGCGGTCGTTTTCGAGACCAGTTTCGAGGAGTCGTCGTCATCGCAGAACACTTCCGATTCCACGACCATGAGTGTCGAACCCGGTTTCAGGACGCTCGACCGGCACCTGAGCCGGCGCCCTTTCGCGGCCCGAAGCAGGTTGATCTTGAACTCTGCCGTGAGAACCGTCTGACCCGTTCCGACCAGGGTCGCTGCTGCCGCCCCGGCCGTGTGATCGGCCAACGTGGCCTGTACACCGGCGTGGACAAGACCGTTCTGTTGCAGGTGCTGCGGCTTCACTTCAAGCTCCGTTTCGCAGGTCCCTGAACCAATTTTGACCGGGTGTATCCCCAAGGTCGCTACGAACGGGGCGGCATGGAATATTCGTTCCAGTTCCTCGCGGGGCAATTCGTGGAGCTTTTTCACTGTGACGGGATGTTGCCCTGACCGATCCAGCCTGTCGCTTCGGCATGCCTCGAATACCAGATCAGGAATCCGGCCACGACAATAGGGCTGAGGATTATCCCGCCGATCTCGGCGGCCCCGAATTCGATATCGGTACCGAGGGTGTGAATCATGGTCACGATAACGCCGATGAACGAGGCGACAAACAGATACGTCGCCGCCGACTTGCGAGCAAGCAGCAACAGGCACCCGAGCGCACCGCCGAACACAGCAATCGCAAAAGCAACGGTTGCCCAGGCCGGCCGGCTCGCGACGATCGCGCGCTCGGAGTCGCGATACCTGGCGAGTATCTCCGGATCCATTTGCGCAAAGAAATTGACGATGCCGGCCAGGTTCCAGACCAGCGCGATAGCGCTGATCAGCCAGAAACTCCAGTGCGCACGATGGTCGGACCGGTCGTCCATCAATAGCCCGTCCGTCTGGTCATCGCGCTAGGGTACGAAACGGGGTTCATCAATCCGGCGGCGCTGGCCATTGGACATAAGGCGTCGACGGTTCCTGGCCGGGTGGGACGTAGGCCGGAACCTCGTAGTCGACCGGGCCAAGGCTCTTGATGTACCGGTACAGTGCACGGAGATCATCTTCGGTCATTGCGTTGAGCGCCCACCAGGGCATCGGCGGCCGGGTTTTCAGGGTCTTCGCCACGGTTACCCAGTTGTCCTCGCTCAACTGCTGCATGTAGCTGCGCAGGTTGATCGCGTAAGTCGTACCCCACGGGCCGCGAAAGCCCAGCAAGTCGCCGGCAAGCCATTCGGATTCGGGGGTGGTGGCGTCGCTCAGGGCAAACCCGGCCGTGTGACAGTCGTTACAGCCACCGATCTCGACAATGTATTTCCCCCTTGTTTCCGTGGACTCGTCGGACACTACCGACGTCGATGCGAGCAGCGCGATCGACAGATAAGTCCCTATCAATAAGAATTTGCTGGTCGACATGAATTTTGCCCTGTTGACGAAAGCTGCGTCGGTACCCGTCAAATGATTACCTGAGCGACAGGTATCAGGAAGCGCTCTGCGCGAATTCCGTCGTTCGAATGAAATCACGGTTACTCATCGTTACTATTTTCTTTTGAAACTAACTATTTCTCCTGCATTCAATAATTAATAACGGATCGAGTGGTCTTAACATAAATTCCCAATAGATGATGTGCTCCGGGAAAATTACTTGAGCGATACCGCGATATTCCGATTGCATGACAGCCTGACCTGATAAGTGTCATACTATAATCGACAAGTAACAAAAGCGGTTGCCCGGCTGCAGCTGTCACATTCCTCGTCGATTGCACGTGGGCGAAAACCGCTTTCAATAACAAGCATAATGCTTGATCGAGGAGCCGAAAATGAAGAACAGGATGCAGGGGTTCACGTTGATCGAACTCATGATCGTGGTTGCCATTATCGGCATTCTGGCGTCGATTGCCATTCCGGCGTACCAGGACTACACGATTCGGGCTCAGGTTGCAGAAGGACTTTCCCTGTCCAATTCGGCCAAGGCCACGATGGGCGAATATTATACGGATCGGGGGCTCTGGCCGGTCGACAATGACCAGGCCGGGCTGGCAGCGGCCGGTACCATCGTCGGCAGGTACGTCGTTTCCGTGGAGGTTGCCGGACCGGTCATCACGGTGACTTACGGCAACGAGGCAAACGCCAAGATCGACGGACAGACCGTGACATTGACCGTCGCGGATATGGACGGCAGCCTGGTCTGGGACTGCGCCGGCGGCGGCATCGCCGACAAGCACCTGCCCGCGGCCTGCCGTTAGATTGTTGATGACTCGCTGTTGAGTGCCGCGAGGCGCTGCGGCGTGCCCACATCTTCCCAGACACCCTCGTAGACACTGCCTTGCAGTCGTCCACGGTCGGCCGCAGCGTGCAGCAACGGCACGACAGAGAAACGGCCGCCGGGAGATTTTGCGAAAAATTCCGGGCGATAGATTGCCATACCGCTGAAAGTCAGATCCTTGACGCCAACGTTGCGGACCTTGCCGTGTTCCAGTGCAAAGTCACCCTTGTTCTTGTGCGCGGGCGTGGGAACGAGCACGAGATGTGCCAGACATTCGGGATCCAGCTCGATCACCGGTAAATAGAAGTCCGTAAAAACGTCCGCGTTCAAGACCCAGAACGGCGCAATCCCAAGCAAGGGCAGTGCGCGATGGATGCCGCCGCCGGTATCCAGGATGTTGTCGTACTCCGGGCTGTAGACGACCTGCAGGCCGAATCTCTGCCCCGACCCGACGCGTTGCGCAACCTTTTCGCCGAGCCAGCCGAGGTTGATGACGACCGTCTCGATGCCCGCCCTGGCGAGCCTCGCGAGTTGCTGTTCGATGAGGCTGGTCCCGCCCACCTCGACCAGCGCTTTCGGGATTGTGTCGGTAACCGGCCTCAAGCGAACGCCCCTGCCGGCGGCCAGTATCATCGCAGCCATTATGCCTCTTCGGAAAGCTGTGGCACGATGCGGTCGGCGACGAGCTCGGACAGGAATGCCAGTTCTTCAAACTGCGGCGCAGTGTCAGTTATATACCCGAGCGTTCGCGGAATGTCGTCGAGGTAATCGGGTTTGCCGTCACGATGATTGAGACGCGCGAAAATGCCAGCGGCTTTCAGATGTCTTTGTACGCCCATCAGGTCAAACTGGTTCAGAAATTCTTCCGCGGAGAATCCTTTCCGCGTTGCTGCATTGAGCCGAGTGTAGTACTGCAATGCCCAGGATTTAACCTGTTCGGCCGGCCATTTGATGTAACAGTCCTTGAACAGAGAAACGACGTCGTAGGTGATCGGGCCTTCGACTGCATCCTGAAAGTCCAGGATGCCAGGGTTCATTGCCTCGGTATCCATCAGGTTCCGGGAATGGTAATCGCGATGCATGAAAACCTGTTTTTGTCGCAATGCATTGTCGATCAAAAACTCGCAGCAGTCCTGCCATTGTTTTTCTTCCTCTCTCGCAAAATCGATTCCAAGGTGGCGACCGCAAAGCCAGTCGCGAAATATCGATAATTCGTATGAAATGAAATCGAAGTCGTAAGAAGGAAGTTGCTGCTGATACGCTTCGCCTTTCTCCTGCAGCATCAGCAAAGCATTGATCGCATCATCATAGAGATCGCTTGCACGATCCCTGTCCTGTTCCAGAGCATCGATGTATCGCACCGAGCCGAGGTCTGTCATCAGTACGAACCCGTTGTCGAAATCGGCGCCAAGGATTCGCGGACAATTCAGCCCCATACTTTCCAAATAACCCGCAATTTGCACAAAAGGACGGCAGTCTTCCTCGGATGGCGGCGCATCCATTACGATGAGACTTTCGTCCCCGCGTTCGACTCGAAAATAGCGTCGAAAACTGGCATCCACCGATGCAGGCTGAAGCTCGGCGTCGGCCAGGCCATCAAATTGCGCCAACCAGGTCAATAAATGATCATGACGGCTATCAGGGCTCTGATTTGGCGCAACTATGGTTACTCTCCATGATTCGTTGAAGCTGGTACGATCATGTGCGAAGGTAGCAAATCGCGGTTGCGGATAACATCCTTTCTCTACAAAAGCCGGATCTCCCATTCATTGCCAGAAAGTTCAGCCTAAATGTTGTCCGCTTACTTACGCGTTCTGATAGCAGTCTCCCTGGGTCTGGCGATCGGTCCGGCCCTGGCGCAGCAACGCGGCGCTTGCGAAACGCCATCGGCACGGCAACTGGCGGCAGATTCGCTGCTGGAGCGTTACGGTGTCGGCGACGAAGAGGTCATCGAACTGCAGGCCGGCGAATTCGAAGCAATACTTGGTGACCTGCCGACTGCCTCGATGTCCGGCGGTGTCGTGTTGCGCCGCGGCAATCGCCTGGCCGGTGCAGAAGCGGCAAGCTTCGACCCGGTTGAGCGCGCGTTGCGCCTGACTGGCGGCGTGCGATACGAAGATCCGGACTCGCTCGTCTTGAGCGATTCCGCGGAGTTTGCCTACGAGTTCGGGCGCATTCGTTTCGAGGGTGCGGAGTTCGAGGTCGGGCGTGACAATGCCAGGGGTGCCGCCAACGTTCTCGAGATAAACCAGGAAGGCCGTTTGCAACTTGCGGGCGTGAGTTATACGACCTGCCCCCCAGAGTCGAACGACTGGATCATCGAAGCGGGCGAGATAGAACTCGATACGCAGAGCGGCGTCGGCACGGCGCGCAACGTTCGCTTGCGGTTCCAGGGAGTGCCGATACTCTACACGCCGTTTCTGTCCTTCCCCATAACGGACGCGCGCAAGTCCGGAATACTGACACCGGAAATCGGCAGTACCGGTCGCAGTGGTAACGAGATCAGCGTTCCGTATTACTGGAATATTGCAGAAAACTACGATGCGACTTTTTATCCTCGGTTGCTGACGGATCGCGGCGTGCAGATCGGCGCAGAGTTTCGCTATTTGCTGGAAAGCAGCGACGGCATCTTCGAGGCAGAATATTTGCCTGACGACAATAAGTTTGGCGAAAATCGCCACCAGTTGCGATTAAGAAACCAGACCTTGTTCGGAGGTGGCTGGCGAAACCGTATCGATATTCGTGACGTATCGGACAACCAGTATTTCGAAGATCTCGGCGGATCGCTGAGCACTGCCAGCATCACGCACCTCAACCGCAGCGTGGCATTCGATTTCTATAATGATAATTGGTCGATTTTCGGGCAGGCGCAGGAATATCAGACCATCGATTCCGCAATCCTGCCGCAGGACGAGCCATACCAGCGTTTGCCGCAGGTGTACGCCAGGGGCTACTGGCCCGACAGCGCCATGGGGTTGAGCTACGGCCTCGACACGGAATTCGTTTACTTCGACCGGGATGTCGGCGTGACGGGATGGAGATTCAATGCGGCACCTGAGATCAGCTACCGGATCGAAAGGCCGGGATGGTTCATGATTCCATCCGCCCTGCTCGATTACACGCGCTACGAATTGCAGGACGCGTTGCCGGGCGACGAGCTGAAGCCGAGCCGAACCGTGCCGACAGGCAGTTTCGATGCAGGGCTGGTGCTCGAACGCCTGATGAACTCCGAGCAACGCCGTGTCCAGACACTCGAACCGCGGATTTTGTATGTGCATACGCCATATCGTGAGCAATCCGATCTGCCGGTCTTCGACACGATCGTTCCGGACCTTAATCTCGTGCAGCTATACCGCAAGAACCGCTTTCTCGGCGTCGACCGGATCGCCGATACGGATCAACTGAGCGTGGGAATGACTTCGCGGATCATCGATGTCGACAGCGGGCGCGAATTGATGTCTGCGACGATCGGACAAGCGATCTACCTGAGCGAACAAGGCGTGTCGTTGCCCGGCGAGCCGCCCATCACTTCTGATTCGTCGGATTACATTGCCGAAGTCCGGGTTCTCCTCCACGACAATCTGAATTTCGATGTCGGACATCAGTGGAGTCCCGACAACCAGGGTACAACCAAGTCCGAGGCGCGTCTGCAGTACCGTCCGCGAGCAGACAAGATTCTGAACCTCGCATATCGCTTCCGCAGGCGATCCCTCGAGCAGATCGATGTTTCCTGGGCCTGGCCGCTTGCCCAGCGCTGGGATTTCGTCGGTCGTTACAATTTCTCCCTGCGCGACGAGCAGGTACTCGAACAATTCTACGGCCTCGAATACGAGAGCTGCTGCTGGGGCCTGCGCATCGTTTACCGCCAGCATATCTCCAGACGCGATGGAACCCGGGACTCCTCTTTTGGTCTGCAGTTGGTGTTGAAGGGTTTGACCAGCGTTGGCGTCGCGGCAGACAGGCTTCTCGAACGTGGTATTCTTGACTACTCGCCTACCCTGTAGCGATTGTCTGCGCCACCCGCCGGACCACACTATTTTTATGAAAAAAATCAGTTGCATATTAACGTCTATCGCGCTCATGACGTGCTCCATATCAGCGCCGGCACAGCGCTTGTCGGAGACGGGGCAATTCCTGGACGGGGTCGTCGCCATCGTCAATGAAGGCGTGGTCCTCAAAAGCGAGCTGGATCGCCAGGTCGACCTGATCATCAAGCGCGCCGTTGCCCAGGGTATCCAACTGCCGCCCGCACACGTATTGAACGAGCAGGTACTGGAACAACTGATCGTCGAGGAAATCCAGATTCAACGTGCGGCAAGAATCGGTATCCAGGTCTCCGACCAGATGCTGAACACGGCGATTGCCGAAATCGCACAAAACGCCGGATTCAGTTTCGAGCAGATGCCCGAGGTACTCGCGAATGACGGCGTCGATTATGCCGAATACCGACGCGATACGCGCAAGCAGATGATCCTCGAGCAGCTTCGGCAGATCGAGGTAACGAGACGTATCTCCGTGTCGCCGCGGGAGATCGACCAGTGCCTTAATGACCTCGAAAACAACGTGGTCGTAAATTCCTCCTACAACCTCGGGCACATCCTGATTTCCATCCCGGAGGCGGCAACTGCTCAGCAGATCGCCGAGGCAAAAGCGGAAGCTGATCTCGTTTACACCGAACTCGAGCAAGGCGCCGACTTCGGTCAGCTTGCCATTCGCTATTCGGATAGCCAGACGGGGTTGCAAGGCGGCAATCTCGGGTGGCGCGAGGGCAATCAGTTACCCACCTTGTTCTTCGACGTCGTCGGCAACATGCAGAAAGGCGACTTTACGAAACCGATCAGGTCCGTTAGCGGATTTCACCTCGTCAAATTACTGGACATCCGCGGCATCAGCCAGAAAAGTGAGATCGAACAGGTAAAGGTTCGTCATATTCTCGTTACGCCGAACGAAATCATCGACGACCAAACCGCCAAGCAACGTCTGGAGGATGCCATCGAGCGCATAAACGGGGGTGAAGATTTCGGCGAGATCGCCAAATTGTTGTCCGATGACACAGGGTCCGCCAATGAAGGCGGTGAAATGGACTGGGCAGGACCGGGAACCTACGTGCCGGAATTCGAAGAAGTCGTGAACAACCTGCAACCCGGCATCATATCCGAACCGTTCCGCAGTCGCTTCGGCTGGCACATCCTCGAAGTAATGGGACGCAGGACTTACGACAACACCGAGGACCTCAAGCGACAAAGTTGCGTGCAACGCGTACGCAACGGCAAACTCGCAAATGAGTCGGAACTCTGGGTTCGAAGAATCAGGGACGAAGCGTTCGTCGAAACGCGCATCTGAGGCGATCGTCAGCGTCAAGACGCGTCGAAAAAAATGACGGACATTTCAAACCCGCTTGTCGTCACATCCGGCGAGCCCGCCGGCATCGGTCCGGACTTGTGCCTCGCGCTCGCGGCGTCGCCCTGGAAGAAACGCATCGTCGTCGTCGCCGATCCGGACATGCTTGCCGAACGGGCGAAACTGCTCGGCGTTGATGTTTCCCTGCGCGACTATGTACCCGGCTCGTCTGGCGATGATGGCGGGCTCAAGGTGTTGTCGCAACCGCTCTTCAATCCTGCGGAGTGCGGCAGGCTGGATCCCGCAAATGCCCGATCGTTGCTCGATGGCCTCGAACGAGCGGTCGAGGGTTGCCTCTCCGGAGAGTTTTCGGGACTGGTTACGGCGCCGTTGCAGAAAAGTGTCATCAATGACGCCGGTATCGAGTTCTCGGGTCACACGGAATACCTGGCGAGTCTGACATCAACAGCGACGCCGGTGATGCTGCTCGTTGCCCGCGGTCTCAGGGTTGCGCTCGCAAGCACGCACATGCCGCTCGCCGAGGTTCCGGCGTATCTGACGCAGGACCGCATCACGGCCGTGATTAACGTGTTGCATCGCGACCTGCGAGACAAGTTCGACATTTCGAATCCCCGAATCCTGGTTTGTGGCCTGAATCCGCATGCCGGCGAAGGCGGCCACCTCGGCACCGAGGAACAGGACGTGATCGAGCCGGCCGTGCGGGCGTGCCGCAAGAAGAACATGGACGTCGTCGGACCAATACCCGCTGATACGGCATTTGCGCCGGTCGCTGGACCGGCGGATGCGATCGTCGCGATGTATCATGACCAGGGATTGCCCGTCCTCAAGTATGCCGGTTTCGGGCGGGCCGTTAACGTAACGCTGGGATTGCCGATCATCCGCACGTCCGTCGATCACGGCACCGCACTCGACATCGCCGGCAAGGGAACGGCGGATGCCGGCAGCATACTCGCCGCGGTCGACATGGCCGCACAACTGGCCGCGAAAAGGTGAATGCCCAAGCCAGGAAAAGATTCGGCCAGCATTTCCTGACCTCGACCGACGTTATCGAACAAATCGTGGCGGCCATTGCGCCGCGAGCCGGAGACACGATCGTGGAAATCGGACCCGGACACGGCGCCATCACCATACCGCTCGCCCATCACACGGCTTCTCTGCATGCGATAGAACTCGATCGCGACCTCGTCGCAAGACTGCGCGATCGCTTTCGTGACTCGAAAAATGTAACGATTCACGAGGCAGACGCATTGCGTTTCGACTTCGCGACACTCGGCGACGAATTGCGACTTGTCGGAAATCTTCCGTACAACGTCTCGACTCCGCTGCTGTTTCACCTGCTGGAATTCAGAGACAACGTACAGGACATGCATTTCATGCTGCAAAAGGAAGTGGTCGACCGCATGTCGGCGTCACCTGGAAGCAAGGACTACGGCAGGCTGACCATCATGCTCGGATGTCACATGCAGGTGGTGCCGCTGTTCGACGTGGCACCGGAAGCATTCACGCCGCCCCCCAGGGTCAATTCGTCGTTCGTGCGCGCGCGGCCGCTGCCACAGGGCCACTTCGACATCCGCGACCCGCAGCTCCTCGCGAGACTCGTCAGACAGGCATTTGCCCAACGGCGCAAGACTTTACGTAACGCGCTGAAGGGCCTGGTCAACGAGCCGGAAATTGTCGCAGCCGGACTCGAGGCCGGCAAGCGACCCGAGCAAATACCGCTGTCCGGCTGGGTCGCGCTCGCGAACAGCCTGTCGGGCGCCAATTAGGACAGCAACGGGCGCGATATCCGGCTAAAATAGCTTGGGCCAATGCTGCGGTTTCGGCGCATGGATAACAATAAATACGAAATCGGAATCGACGTTGCTACCAATTACATCCGCGAGCAGTCCGAGCCGGATGACGGACGGTATGTATTTGCGTACACGATTACCATTGAAAACCTCGGCGTGCTTCCCGCAAAGCTGCTCAGCCGGCGCTGGGTAATCACCGACGCTAACGGTAAAGTCCAGGAAGTGATTGGCGACGGCGTCGTCGGTGAGCAACCGCACCTGCATCCGGGTGAGTCCTTTCGTTATTCGAGCGGTGCCGTTCTGGAAACGCCAGTCGGCGCAATGGAAGGCAGCTATCGCATGGAAGCGGATGACGGCATCAATTTCGAGGCACCGATACCACCGTTCACGCTCGCGGTTCCCGGCGTGATTCAATAAGATCCTGTTCCGTGCAATTACGGACGGACTAATTGGCTCAATACGTCATAGGCGATTTGCAAGGGTGCTACGACCCGTTCCGTCGCCTGCTCGACAAGATTGCCTTCGATCCGGGTAAGGACCGCCTGTGGCTCACCGGTGACCTCGTCAATCGCGGTCCGAAATCCAGGAAGACACTGCGCTTCGTCAGGAAACTCGGCGATGCCGCGATAACGGTACTCGGTAATCACGATTTGCATCTGATCGCCATGGCGAACGGCATCAAGCGCGCCGGTACCGACTACGGGCCACTGCAGAAGATCCTCGCGAAAGATGACTGCAGCGAGCTTGTCGACTGGCTGCGATACCGCCCGCTCGCGCATTACAGCTTCGACCTCAATACGCTGATGGTGCATGCCGGTATACCGCCACAGTGGAGTGTCGAGGATACGCTCGCCTGTGCGGCGGAACTGGAACGGGAACTGCGTGCCGATTCTTACGTCGACTTTCTGGAAAAGATGTACGGTGACAAACCGCGCAAGTGGTCTCCCAAGTTGACAGGCAAGAAACGCCTCCGCTTCATCGTCAACTGCCTCACTCGCATGCGCATGATTCGGAAAGATGGCGGACTCGATCTCGAATTCACGGCTCCGCCGGAGAAAGCACCCAAGGGATTGACACCATGGTTCGCCATCGAGGATGCGAAATGGCGCGGTACCCGTATCGTTTTCGGTCACTGGAGCGCGCTGGGCCTCGTCGTCAATAACGACCTGATTTCGGTGGACACGGGCTGCGTATGGGGGCGCCAGCTGACAGCCGTGCGTCTGGACATGGGTCCGACGGTCGTGCAGGTACGATGCAAGAAATAATGCGTCGTACCTGCCCCTTCGCTAAGATCGCGTGTCATGACGGACGGCCAGACCATCAAGACCGACAACGCACCTGAACCGGTCGGCGCGTACCCGCACGCCAAGCGGGTCGGTGATCTTATTTTCCTGTCCGGCATCGGCCCCCGCCCGGCAGACGGCGGCCCGGTGCCTGGCGTAACCCTCGACGATTCGGGCGAAATTAGCGATTACGATATCGCGCCACAATGCCATGCCGTCTTCGCGAACGTTCGAAGCGTGCTCGAAAGCGCCGGCGCAAGCTGGGACTCCCTCGTCGACGTCACCGTGTATCTCACGAACATCAAGCGAGATTTCGATACATTCAACAGGATCTATGCGGAATACTTTTCTGCAAACGGACCATGTCGTACGACGGTCGAGGTGAATCGTTTACCGACGCCGATCGCAATCGAATTGAAATGTATCGCGCGAGCCACGCATAGCTGAGGTATCAAGATGCAATCGCTCACCCCGTTCAACTTCAAGCAGTGGATCGAAGATCATCGCCACTTGCTGAAACCGCCCGTTTGTAATCAGCAGGTTTTCGACGAGAACGATTTTATCGTCATGGTCGTCGGCGGGCCGAACTCGCGCAAGGATTATCACTACGACGAAGGCCCGGAATTCTTCTACCAGATCGAAGGCGACATGCTGTTACAGACGATCCAGGGCGGCGCCCGCGTCGATATCCCGATCCGCGAAGGCGAAATCCTGCTGCTGCCGCCGAAAGTTCCGCATTCGCCGCAACGATTTGCGGATACGGTCGGTCTGGTCGTCGAACGCAAGCGCTTGCCCGACGAGTTCGACGGTTTCATGTGGTTCTGCGACAACTGCAATGACAAGCTGTACGAGGAATACCTCTACATCAGCGACATCGTCGGCCAGCTGCCCCCGATCTTCGACCGTTTCTACAGTTCCGAGGAAAACCGGACCTGCGAGAAATGCGGCACCGTGATGCCGAAGCCAGATTCCTGAGTTTCATGCTCAAGATCGACATCCACACCCACATCCTTCCGGCGAAGTGGCCTGATTTGAAGGAGCGCTACGGTTACGGCGGTTTCATACAGCTCGAACACCACGGCCCGGGATGTGCCCGCATGCTGCAGGACGGCAAATTGTTCCGCGAAATCGGTGCCGACTGCTGGGACCCCGACGTGCGCCTGGCAGACTGCGATCGCACGGCTGTCGACGTGCAGGTTCTGTCGACGGTGCCGGTGATGTTCAGCTACTGGGCCAGGCCCAGTGACACCGCCGATCTCGCCAGATTGCTGAATGATCACATCGCCGGGCTGGTCGCCGATTATCCGCATCGATTCATCGGCCTCGGCACGCTGCCGATGCAGGATGCAAAGCTCGCGATCGCGGAACTCGAACGCTGTTATTCATCGCTCGGCTTGAAAGGCGTCGAGATCGGCTCGCACGTCAACGGCTGGAACCTCGACGACATGCGCGTCTTCCCGATACTCGAGGCCGCCGCCGAACTCGGTTGCGCGGTCTTCGTGCACCCGTGGGAGATGCTTGGCAGAGAGCGCATGGGCCTTTACTGGATGCCCTGGCTGGTCGGCATGCCGGCCGAAACGGCACTGTCGATCTGCTCGATGGTCTTCGGCGGCGTGTTCGAAAAACTGCCAAAACTCCGGGTCGCCTTCGCCCATGGCGGCGGCGCATTTCCAGGCCTTATCGGCCGTCTCGAACACGGCTTCAAGGTGCGGCCCGATATCGTCGCGACCGCGAACCAGCGCAACCCGCGCGACTACATCGGCGAGTTCTTCGTCGACTCCCTTGTACACGAGCCGGAGATGCTCAAATACATGATCCGGCTCTTCGGCTCCGAGCGGATCGCGCTCGGCAGCGATTACCCGTTTCCCCTGGGTGAACAACATCCCGGCAAGATGATCGAGGACATGCAATTAGACGAGCAGACGACTGCCAATCTCTTTGCTAACAGCGCGCTGGAATGGCTCGCAATCGGTCGCGAGGACTTCGAATGACCAGCTTCGAAGCGAGCCTCAATTACGCCCGTGCGCTCGATAAAGCCGACAAGCTCAGTCGCTTTCGCGACAATTTCAACTTCCCGGTGGCTAAAGACGGCCGGCGCAACATCTATTTCTGTGGTAACTCCCTGGGGCTGCAGCCGAAACGCGCCGTACAATACGTCAAGGAAGAGCTTCAGGAATGGGCCGACCGCGGCGTCGGCGGGCACTTCGTGGGGCGCCGCCCGTGGATGCCCTATCACCGCGAGGCGATCAAGGGGCTCGCTTACCTCACGGGAGCGGAGGACAACGAGGTCGTCGCGATGAACTCGCTGACGATTAACCTGCACCTGATGATGGTCACCTTCTATCGGCCGACGAAAGAACGCTACAAGATCGTCATCGAATCGACGGCGTTCCCCTCGGACCGCTTTGCCGTCATCTCGCAGATTTGCCAGCGCGGCTTCGACCCGGACGATGCGCTGCTCGAGTGGCAACCGCGACACGACGATATCCTGTACATGGAGGACCTCGATCAGCTGCTCGCCAAGGAAGGCGAACAGGTCGCGCTGCTGCTCCTGCCAGGGGTGCAGTATTACAACGGCCAGGTACTCGACATGGAAAGCCTGTGCCGGCTCGCAAGGGATTACGGCTGCGTGATCGGACTCGATCTCGCTCACGCGATCGGCAACGTCCCGATGCAGCTGCATGACTGGGCACCGGACTTTGCCGTCTGGTGCACCTACAAGTATCTGAACAGCGGCCCCGGCGCGGTCGGCGGTGCCTTCGTGCACGCAAACCACCTCGATGCCGACGGTAATGAGCAGTTGCTCGGCTGGTGGAGCCATGACGAGGCGACGCGCCTCAAGATGAGCAAGAAGTTCGTCCCGGAAAAAGGCGCAAGCCTGTGGCAGGTCAGTAACCCCGCGATCCTCTCGCTCGCACCACACATCGCCTCGCTCGAGATCTTCCTCGAGGCCGGCATCGACAAGCTCAGACAGAAGTCGATCAAGCTCACCGGCTATCTCGATTTTCTGCTCGAACGCGGCTTTGCCGGCCGCGTGGAATCGATCACGCCGCCGCACGCCCGCGGCTGCCAGATGTCGCTGGTCGTGCGCGACGACGGCCTGCACGCCAAATCGGTGTTGACGTTACTGGAGGAGCTCAACGTCACCGCCGACTGGCGGGAACCCAACGTCATTCGCGTCGCGCCGGTACCCCTTTACAACAGTTTCGAAGACGTCTATGAGTTTACCGAGCGATTGCGATCCGCCACGGGCACATGACAAGGGGCAATGTAAACATTATCGGCGCCGGGCTTTGCGGCAGCCTGCTGTCCATCATCCTCGCCAGGCGCGGCATCAAGGCAAGCCTGTTCGAGCGGCACAGCGACCCGCGCAAGACAGAAGTCCCGGCCGGCCGTTCCATCAACCTCGTCCTTTCCGCGCGCGGCATCCGTGCCCTGAAACTCGCCGACGCATTCGAGCACGTCGAGCCGCTGCTGGTGCCGATGAAAGGGCGCCTCATCCACCACGAAGACGGCAAAACCGAGCTGCAATCCTACGGGCAGCGTGAACACGAGAAGATCCACTCCGTGTCGCGCGCGGCGCTGAATAAGGTTCTGATCGACGTAGCGGCCAAGACCTACCAGCTCAAGATCCGTTTTCGACAAGAGGCGGTGTCCTTCTATCCCGACGAATCGGTGCTGCGCATCCGCGATCACGAGCATGGCAACGACTACGATCTCAAGGGAAGACCGCTCATCGCCGCGGACGGCGCCGGTTCCGTGATACGCCGTGCCTACAACGGCAGGGACAGCATCGCGCCGAACGAAGAACTGCTAGGGCACAGCTACAAGGAACTGACGATACCCGCAGGGCCCAACGGTCGGTTCCAGCTGGCATCCGATGTCCTGCACATCTGGCCGCGCGGCGACTTCATGCTGATCGCCCTCCCCAACCCGGGCGGCGACTTCACGCTGACGCTTTTTATGCCGAACAAGGGACCGTCAAGCTTTGCGGCAATAAAAAGCGACGACGAGATCGAAAAATTCTTTCAAAAGCATCTCGCCGACGCCGCCGGGCTCATAGTCGACTTGACGAAGCATTACACGAAGAATCCGGTCGGCATCCTGGGCACGGTCCGTTGCAAGCAATGGCACGACACCGACAAAGTGCTGCTGATCGGCGACGCCGCGCACGCCGTCGTCCCCTTTCACGGCCAGGGCATGAACTTAGCCTTCGAGGACTGCGTCGTCATCGACCAGGTATTGGCCAACCCCGATGCCGACTGGCAGACCGTCTTCGAGGTATTCCAGTCAGAACAAATCGCAAACGCCAACGCGATCGCCGACATGGCGCTCGAAAATTACGTCGAGATGCGCGACACGGTCAGGGACCCCGGGTACGTCGTGAGAAAAAACCTCGCCTTCGAACTGGAAAAACGACTACCGAACCGCTTCATTCCCCGCTACTCGATGGTCATGTTCCACGACGAGATTCCTTACGCCATTGCCAAGGAACGCGGCGCCGTGCAGGACAGGCTTCTCAGACAACTAACGGCCAATGCAAAAACGATTGACCAGGTAGACATCGACTGCGCCGTCGCAGAGGTTACCAAAATTCTACCGCCGCTGGATACACATAGATAGTCACAAACTCTATTGTAAAGTTTATAGCGATTGGTCGAGGCATACGCCGACTCATTTATAAAGCATTTCGGCACGTAGATGCGCTCATCTTCCAACGTAATCGCGAACGTCAATGCAATATAATCACGCAATCGAATTGTTATGTCGGATTCTTGCAAGTTGATTAAGAGTAATCAGGCTGAGAACACTAAAATCGCTTAACACTATCGGAGCAAGTATGGCTCACTACATCGACGGATTCGTTTTACCCATTCCACGCGATTGCCTGGACGAGTACAAGCGTCTGGTTGAAGCGGTTGCAGAAATTTGGAAAGAACATGGCGCGCTCGATTACAGGGAATATGTCGGCGACGATTTGATGTTGGAGGGAACGCGCTCATTCACTGATCTCGTAGCCGCAACCGAGGGTGAAACCATTGTGTTTGGATGGGTGGAATTTCATTCTCGTGAGGCACGAGATTTGGCAAATGAAAAGGTCGCGGCCGACCCGAGAATGATGGACATATTCAATTCTTCGAATTCGGGTTTTGATGCCAAGCGGATGGCGTACGGTGGTTTCCAGCCGTTCGTTCGATCGTCTAAGGCCAACACCGGATGACAAATCGCTGCACTGGCCGCCGGGCATATCTGTCATGGCGCTTGCAATTGATCGCGGCTGAAGCCGCTCCCACATCGAACGCCAGCATCGTGGGAGCGGCTTCAGCCGCGATCCCTCAAACGCGTTCCAATGTTTGAAAGCTGATTGAGAACGGGCGCTCGTCGTTCGGCGGCAATGGCGTGCTCGAGACGATGTGCCATTCATCCTCGTCTATCTCCGGGAAGTATGTATCCCCGTCGATATTGGCGTGTACCCGCGTGAGATAAATGCGATCCGTCATCGGCAGGAACTGCTCGTAGATCTTGCCGCCGCCGATGATCATGACTTCCTCAGCATCCGCGGCGAGTGCCAGGGCGGCGTCAGGCGTGTGAGCGACCTCCGCGCCTGCGGCCTGATAGTCGCTTTGTCGGGTCAGGACGATGCTGCGGCGGCCGGGTAGGGCCTTACCGATGGACTCCCAGGTCGCGCGGCCCATGATCATGGGCTTGCCCATCGTGATTGCCTTGAAACGTCTCAGGTCTTCAGACAGATGCCACGGCATGCCGCCATCGGCGCCGATGATGTTGTTCGCCGATGCGGCGACGATCATCGACACTCTCATCGGCCATCACGCGAAGAATTCAGACGGCGACCTTGGCTTTGATGTGTGGATGAAATTCGTAATTCAGAATCTCGAAGTCCTCAAAGCGGTAATCGAAGATCGAAGCCGGGCGGCGCTTGATCGCGAGCCGCGGTAACGGCAGCGGCTTGCGCGACAGCTGCTCCTCGACCTGCTCGAGATGATTGAGGTAGAGGTGGCAGTCGCCGCCGGTCCAGATGAATTCGCCCACCTTGTAGTCGCACTGCTGGGCCAGCATGTGCGTTAGCAGGGCATAGGACGCGATGTTGAATGGCACGCCCAAGAATATGTCAGCGCTCCGCTGGTAGAGCTGGCACGAGAGTTTTCCATCGGCGACATAAAACTGGAACAAGGTGTGGCACGGCGGTATCGCCATCCTGTCGATGTCGGCTGCATTCCAGGCGCTGACGAGGATGCGGCGCTAATCAGGGTCTTTCTTCAGTCGCTCGACGACATCGCTGATCTGATCGATCGTGCCACCCGACGGTATCGGCCAGCTGCGCCACTGCACGCCGTAAATCGGCCCCAGTTCACCGTTCTCGTCCGCCCAGGCGTCCCAGATCGAGACGCCGTTCTGCTTCAGATAGCGGATATTGGAGTCCCCTTTGAGAAACCACAGCAACTCGTGGATGATCGATTTCGTATGCAGCTTCTTCGTGGTGACGAGGGGATAGCCCTCGCTCAGGTCGAAGCGCATCTGGTAGCCGAAGACGCTCAGGGTCCCGGTACCGGTGCGGTCTTCCTTCTTCGCGCCGTTATCGCGCACGTGCTGCATCATGGACAGGTACTGTTGCATGTCAGGCGATCGCCTCCCTGGTTTGTCCGTTTCTGTAGGCGAGGAATAGCAAAATGGCGCCGAACACGATCATCGGCGCGGTCAGCACCTGGCCCATCGTGACCCAGCCGAATGCGAGGTAGCCGAAGTCTGCATCGGGTACGCGCACGAATTCAATCGCGAATCGCATGACGCCGTAACAGACCAGAAACATCCCGGAAACGGCCATGGTCGGCCGTTGTTTCGCCGAGAACGTCCAAAGAATGGCAAACAGCACGAGGCCCTCAAGCAGCGCCTCGTAGAGCTGTGAGGGATGCAGGCCGACGCCGTTGATGTTGAACGCCCACGGCAGGTCGGTCGGCTTGCCCCACAGCTCGCCGTTGATGAAGTTGCCGATGCGCCCGGTGCCGAGTCCGATCGGCGCCAGTGGCGCCACGAAATCGGTGACCTCCCACAGGCCTTTTTTCAGGACACGGCGCCCGTAGATCCACATTGCGACCACGACGCCCAGAAGCCCGCCGTGGAAGGACATGCCGCCCTGGGTGATCTTGAAGACGTACAGCGGGTCCTGAAGCCAGTATTCCAGGCCATAGAAGAGGCTGTAACCGAGGCGCCCACCGACGATGACGCCCAGCATGCAGTAGAAGATCAGGTCGTCAACCTGCTCCGGCCGCACGACCGACCAGGGGGTGCGCGAGCGCCGGCGCGCGAGGAGCCATCCGGCGACGAAACCGACCACGTACATGAGCCCGTACCAGCGCACCGCGAGCGGACCGATCGTGAAGATGACCGGGTCGATATCGGGGTAGGTCAGCATGGCGCAAGTCTATATCAAGGCGGTCATCTGCCGCGAGCGATGATCGGGTATAGTCTGGACAAGAACAAATGCAGCGATCATGAGCAATCCAGCCGGCAACCGGCTCGCCACAGAGACGAGCCCTTACCTCTTACAGCACGCGGAAAACCCCGTCGACTGGCATCCCTGGGGCCCGGAGGCGCTCCAGCTCGCGCGCGAATCCGGCAAGCCGATATTGTTGTCGATCGGCTATTCGGCCTGTCACTGGTGCCACGTCATGGCGCACGAGTCGTTCGAGGACGAGGCGACGGCCGCCGTGATGAACGAGCGCTACGTGAACATCAAGGTCGATCGCGAGGAGCGGCCGGATATCGACAAGATCTACCAGACGGCACACCAGCTCCTGACGCAGCGCGCCGGCGGCTGGCCGCTGACGATATTCATCAACCCGCACGACCAGCGCCCGTTTTTTGCCGGCACCTATTTCCCAAGCACCGCGCGCTACGGCATGCCTTCGTTCGTGGAGGTCATCACGCGTGTCGCCGACTATTACCGGGATCATCGCGACGAGATCGAGAACCAGGGCCGACAACTCATCGATATCTTTGGAAAGCTCGAACCGCAAGGGGCCGACGCAGGTCTCGAGCTCACGGGCGTGCCGCTCATTGCGGCGCGGAACAAGATCCTGCAGTCCGCCGACCGGGAATACGGCGGCATCGGCAGCGCGCCGAAGTTTCCACATCCGGGCACGATCGAGCGCATGTTGCGCCACTGGCGCGCGACTGCGCACAGCGCCGAACCGGATGTCGAGGCGCTCGGCATGGTGGCGCTCACCCTGACCCGCATGGCCGAAGGCGGCATCTATGATCAGCTGGGTGGCGGCTTTTGCCGTTACTCGGTCGATCGCTACTGGCAGATCCCGCATTTCGAAAAAATGCTCTACGACAACGGGCCGCTGCTCGCACTCTACGCGGAAGCCTGCCTTGCGACCGGTGATGCACTCTACGGCCGCATCGCCAACGAGACGGCGGACTGGATGATCGCCGACATGCAGTCACCGAACGGCGGCTTCTATGCGACGCGCGATGCCGACTCCGAGGGCGAGGAAGGCAAGTTTTACGTCTGGACGCCGGAAGAGTTGCAGGCGCTCCTGAGCGGCGAGCAATACGAGCTCTTCGCGCGGCGCTTCGGCCTCGACAAGGATGCCAATTTCGAAGGCAAATGGCACTTAAGCGTGCGGGAGTCGCTCGAGACAATCGCAAAAGACAAGGGTATGACGGTCGAAGCGGTCACCGAACTGATCGACGCCGCGCGATCGACACTGCTCGAGGTGCGAGGAAAGCGCGTGCCGCCAGGACGCGACGAAAAGCAGCTCACGGCCTGGAATGCGCTCGCGATTCGCGGCCTGGCGGTTGCGGGTCTCGCATTGGACCGTAAAGAGCTGATCGAATCGGCGACGAAAGCGGCGGACTTCATCCGCGACAATATGCTGGTCGACGGCCGCCTGCTCGCGAGCTTCAAGGACGGCCAGGCGAGATTTCCCGCCTATCTCGACGATCACGCGTTTCTCCTGGACGCTTTACTCGCTTTGCTGCAGGCCGAGTGGAGCAATCGCCACCTCGAGTTCGCCGTGGCGCTCGCCGATCTGTTGCTCGAACACTTTTTCGATGCGGACGCCGGCGGCTTTTATTTCACGGCCGACGATCATGAAACACTGATGCATCGCCCGAAACCGCTGGCGGACGAAGCCGTACCGTCGGGCAACGGCGTCGCAGCGTTCGCCTTGCAGCGGCTGGGCTTCCTGCTCGGCGAGACGCGCTACCTCGAGGCCGTGGAAAAGACGCTGCGCAATGCGTGGCGCGCGATGGACGAGTATCCGCACGGACACGTCACCTTGTTACACGCGCTGGAGGAATACGTCGAGCATCCGGAGATCATCATCATCCGCGGTGACGGTGACGAGACGGAACGTTGGCGACAAAGTGCCGCGCAGATCTATGCGCCGCGACGGCTCCTGTATGCCATCGGTTCTGATATCGACGGGCTGCCGGGAAGCCTCGCCGATCGCAAGCCGGTGGACAATGAAACCGTCGCTTACCGCTGCGTCGGGAGCCAGTGTTCCCTGCCGATCACGAGCTGGGAAGCATTGGCCGCGGAGCTGAGCGAATCCCGCGAGGCGAACCGGGATGGCTGACGATCTCCTGACATCGCGACGCGAATTTCTTGCCGGGAGCATTGCGCTTGCCACCAGCGTCGCCGGCTGCGGCCGTACGGCAAACCAACCGGGTGGGACCATGACAACATCATTGACAGAGCTGTCGGCGACGGATGCGGTCGCGGCCATGCAGCGTGGCGACGTTTCTGCAGAAGCCTATGCGACTGCATTGCTCGAGCGTTGCGAGGCAGGCCGCCATCTGAACGCGTTCATCACGCTCGAACCGCAGCGTGTGCTCGAGGCTGCGCGGGAAGCGGACAGGAAACGCGCATCCGGAACAGCGCCCGGCCCGCTGCACGGGCTGCCGATCCCGGTCAAGGACAGCGTCAACACGAAGGAATATCCGACGACCGGCGGTACGCGCGCGCTCGATGATTTTTATGCGGCGGAGGACGCGCCGCTGGTCACCAGGCTGAAGGACGCCGGCGCAATTGTGCTGGGCAAGACCAACATCCACGAGATGTCCTTCGGCTGGACCAGCAACAACCGGGCCTACGGCGCGGTCAGGAACCCGTACGACCCGTCGCGCATTCCGGGCGGCAGCAGCGGCGGGACGGCGGCGGCCGTCGCCGCGGGTATGGCCCCGCTCGGCATCGCGGAGGACACGCAGGGCTCGATCCGCGTGCCCGCGGCGTTGTGCGGCATCTGCGGTTTTCGTCCGACCCAGGACCGCTATCCGAACGAAGGCGTCATTCCGATCACGCCGGTGTTCGACCAGGTCGGCCCGCACGCGCGCAACATCGCCGATCTCGCCCTGTTCGACCACGTAGTCACCGGTCAGGCAAGGGTCGCTGCGCCGGCGTCGCTCGCCGGATTACGGATCGGTGTTCCCCGGCGTTATTTCTACGAAATGCTCGATGCGGAAGTGCAGCGCATTACGGACGCGTCGCTGGTGAGACTCGCGGATGCCGGCGCGGCGCTGGTCGAGGCCGAGGTTCCGAACCTGTCGAGACTCATCCCGCTGACGACCGACGTGGTGCAGAGTTATCACGCGAGACCGTCGATCACCGCATACCTGGAGCGCTACAAAGCCGGCGTCACGTTCGAGGAACTGGTGAATCAGCTCAGCCCGGATATCCTGGCTGCCTGGGAATCGTATGTCCTTGGCGGCGCACAGACCGCGACCGAAGCACAATTCATCGCGGCAAGGGATCAGCACCTGCCGGCGTTGCGAGATTCGTTCAAGGCGTATTTCGGAGACAACGAGCTGGCCGCGATGATCTTTCCGACCACGCAGATCCCCGCGCCGCCGATCGGCGATGACATCGAAACGACGCTGAATGGCGAAACCGTACAGTTCGTGCCGGTCATCAGCCGCAACATCTCGCCCGGCAGCACCGCTGGCATTCCGGGCATCGTGATCCCTGCGGGCCTCAGCACGGATGGATTGCCGGTGTCGCTCGAGCTCGACGCGCCGGCCGGCAGCGATCGCGAGCTGCTCGGTATCGGGCTCGCGATCGAATCGGTGCTGGGCCATCTGCCGCCGCCTGCGGTCTGACAGGCACAATGACATGTTGCCGGGATTGCCGGCAGAACGAGACCAGGTTCATGTTGACTGAAATATCACAAGTGGTCGTGCTTGCCTTCGGCGCCATCGTGTGTGCGATGTCGCTGTGGGGCCTGGCCGCGCCGGAAAAGATGATGACATTCGTTTACGGGGCGATGGAAAAGGACTGGGGCATTCACCTCGCCGTCGGGCTGCGCGTGCTGCTGGGTGCGGCGCTGCTCGTCGCTGCGCCGGGTTCGCGATTCCCGCTCTTGTTCGAGATTCTCGGCTGGATCGCCATCGTCGCCGCCGTAGCGATCCTGTTAATGGGCCGCGAGCGACTGCACAAGATCGTTGCCTACTTTAAGGGCTTGCCGGGAGCGATGATCCGCGGGTGGCTCGTATTCGGTGCCGCCTTCGGCGTATTGCTCGTTTACGGTATGGTTTAGCCCGGAACCAATTCGTTCGCTGCGGGCCCAACAAGAATCACTTGACGTCGGACGATCACATGATCCGGCATTCGAGCAAACCTTGGGTATCTGTCGGCGCATGCCTGCTCATCGGCTGTGGCGTGACCGATACCGTCGACACGTCGGGCGCGGCGAAGGTCGACACGGCGCTGATACTCGGCGCATCGCGCGGCACGGCGCTGTTCAGCCCCAGGCCTGTTGTCATCAAGTCGGTCGACGGCCGGGCCGTGAATTTCGCGGCGGGAGCGATTCGGGTGTCGCCCGGCATTCATGTACTCGAGGTCACCTGCCACCAGAGTCTGTTCGCGCGGAATACCCACGAACTCACGGTGTCGGTCGAGGCCGGCGCGACTTATTCACTGTCATCACAGATCAGTCCGAACAAGATCAGCGACGGCTCCGCGGACTGCAAGGCGGAGATCGCCCGCACCGACCGGAAGAAGAATTAATTTCTTCAGGTCGCGTCGTGAAAAATGATGCCGAGCGTGTAACGTTCGCCCGATCGCAGCTCGCTGACGCCGTGTCGCATCTTCACGCGGTAATAAGCGCGTGTTCCCATGACGGGCCGCTCGTTGACGGCGAAGGCGACGCCATGGCCCCTCTCGAGTCGCACGACCTCGACACGGGACTGCATGCGCGGGCGCTGCTCGGTCAGAACGAATTCGCCGCCCGCGAAATCGTCAGGCTTGCTCAATAACACCACGACCTGCAGCGGGAAGACGTGCTCGCCATACAGGTCCTGGTGCAGGCGGTTGTAGCCGCCCGCGCGGTACTTGAGGATCAGTGGTGTCGGCCGCGTCTGGCCATCCTCGTGACAGCGCTCGAGCATTTCCGCGTGCGTGTGCGGAAAGCGCAAGTCGCTGCCGAGTCTTTGCTGCCATTCGTTGGCGATCGGGATCAGCAATGCATAAAGGTCTTTGCGCAACGACGCGACCTTCTTCGGCAACGGGTAGCGGAAGTACTTGTATTCCCCCTCGCCGTAACCATGCCGGCGCATGACAATGTGGCTGCGGAACGCATCGTCATTCGAGAATAGCTTGCTCAGTGACGTCGTTTCGTCGTCTGACAACAAACGCCCTAACCGCGCGTAACCGCGGCGATCCAGTTCCTCCTGGATTCGCGAACCATCCAGCGTTTCTTGGGCTGCAACCATGTCTGTCTTTTACCGAATCGGCCCGATACCTGAATCCTAGCCGTCCCTGCAGGGGAATATGGACGAAAACGGACCTGTAATGACACGGCTAACAACATGGAGATCATGCATGCACCGACGCGGCTCTACACGGATGGCGCGCCACGACCGTCGTTCGCCAGGCCGGCCTGGTTCCTGACCCCTGATTGACCGCAATCCTATGGCTCGCGTGTGAGCGGCACCGCCGCGAAACCGTCGAGTGCCCGGAGCCACTCGCGCGTCAGCACATCCAGTGCGGCTTTGCCTTTGTCGGCCGTGGCGAGGGTCGCGTCGCCGAAGATGCCGGATGCCGAATACAGGGGATCGGCCGGGTTCCGCGCGAGCAGTCCCGGCTGATAACCGCCGTAGTCCTTTTCCTGTCGTTCTCCGTAATCCGTGACTGCAAGCGACATGTCGACGCGCTCGGGCTGCAGGTGCAGATTGATCGAGGTCTCGATCTCGTCCCCGTGCCCGCCCATTTCCTGTTCCTGCATCGCGTCGATTTCGTCGGTCTCAAGATCGTTCCACGAGACCACGAGCGTCGGCACGCCGGTTTGCACGCGCACCTCGCGGGCCGCGATCGATATCGGCAGTCCGGTCGCGGTCGTGATGCCGGTATTGAGAAACACGATGCGCTGCGCGCCCTGCCGAACAAGCGACATGGCCACCTGGAACACGTAGTCCTGGAACACGCCAGGATCGGCGACTTCGGTGCCGGGATAGTCGCGGAATGCCGGGAACCAGCCGTGCAGGATCGGCGGCGCGACGATCACGTTGCGTGACTCTACCGCGGCGTCGACGAGATGATCCATGACGACGCGATCGGCGTTCATCGGCAGGTGCGGGCCGTGCTCCTTGGCACCGGCGCCGAACGGCAGGATCACGACCGGCGTTTCCCGGTAACGCCGTTCCGCTTCCGGCCAGCTCAGGTCGCCCAGGTAAGCCCCGCTTTCCTGGCCTCCGGTGGCAACGGAAATCAGGAAAGTGACCGTAAAAAGCAGACTGCGAAAGCCCGGCATCACACGCTCCCCTGTGACCTGGGTTCCATTATGCGAAGCGTGCCCGGTTGCCACAACGCCGACGAACGGTCGATTTTGGCCGACGAACGGTAAGGATCCGACGAGTGGTCGTATTGGTCCGACGAACAACGGAATGTCCAGAGCTAGAATCCCTCAAAATAAGTACGCACAAGTAGTTGATTATTTGGACGAGACAATGGAAGGACCGAAGACACGGAAAGCGCCAGTCGAGAGCACTGCGCCGGCATCGTTCCAGACCGATCTCTGGAACAAGGTCCGTGTGCTTGACTCCGAAACCGGCGACGATCACGAGCTGGCCATCGAGGACGATTTCGACGGCGACACCGACCCGTACAACAGCACGGGTTCGCACGTCATACTCGAGCTGAAGAAGTACTCGAGTGACGAATAGCGCGCGCTTGGACTAATCGCCGGTTTCGATTCGCGTCGTCTTGACCGGCCCCATCCCGATGATCTGTACGACGACGGGTTCGCCGTTGCACGAGCCGTCGTAATGTACCGCCCCTTTCGGGTGCATCACGAATGCGCCCTCTCTCATCGGCACCGTCTCGGCGCAATCGCCCGAAGCCCCCCGGCCGAATCCCCATTCGCCCGATATGACCGTGATGAAGCGATCCTGGTCGTGATAGTGCGGCGGCGAGGTCACGTTCGGGCCGAATTCGATGCGCATGACGTAGATGCCCGGCTCTGCCGGATTGCCGACGATCACTGTCGAGCGCGCATTGAAGGTGCCGGATCCTTGCTCCAGCTGAATCTCGTCTTTCTGCAGAAATATGAACCCGGGATGGTCATCCTGTGCGATCGTGCCGGCGGCAGCGAGCAGCACGGCGGTGCCCGCGGTCATGAACCTTGCTGTCTTCATTGAACTCCCCCTGACCGATTGCTTTATTGCCAATCAGGCGGCAACTATAGCCCAGGCGATCGCCTCTTGCGGACATTGCGCCGGTTATCGCCCAGACTGCGGACGGCTGGCCGTGTCCGGAAACGCTCGCCGAATTCTTGAAGCTCGTACCGGGCGCGCGATTGACCGTGATCCTCGGCGCCGCGCATGGGACGCTCGCCAAGAGACCACAAGCATATCGCAGCATCGTCGAGCGATTTCTGGATTCAGTCGAGGCCGAGTAAGATCGGTGCAACCGACAGGATAGACGCCCATGGAAAAAGCAAACGAAAAAGCAGCCGCCGTTAAATTCCCGCCGCCGATTCTGCCGATCGTCACGATCGTCGCCGGCTACGTGCTGGGGCGCTTCCTGCCGCTACTGACGGACATGAGCTTGCCGACGCCGGCGCGCTACTGGATCGGCGGGCTGGTTTGCGTGGCCGCAATTGGAGGGCTCGTCGTCTGGCCGGCCCTGCAGTTCAAGGAGACCGGTCAGGATCCGAAACCCTGGACGCCGACCCCCGAAATCATCGTTGCCGGCGCCTACAAATTCACACGAAACCCGATGTATCTCGGCATGCTCGTCTTCTGCCTGGGCTTCGCGATCATCCTGTCCGAAATCTGGGTCCTGATCCTGACACCCGTATGCGCCTGGCTCATTTATCGATCCGCGATCCGTCACGAGGAAGCCTACCTCGAGGAGAAATTCGGCGAGTCCTATCGCGCCTACAAAACCACGGTGCGACGCTGGTTATAGAAAACCCTCGGTTTGTTCCCGGGCCAGGCCGCTATACTGCGCCGCCCGATTGACGGCGCCGATGCACGGCGTCGAACCGACCCCATCAAGGGGCCGATGTTTTGTGAGACTTACTCTCCGTATCCTTCCGGCAATCGCACGTCGAGATTGCGCACGAGGAAGGCCCAGCGGTCGGCGTAATCCGCGATAACCTTGTCAGTTGGCGCGCCCCTGCCGTGTCCAGCGCGCGTTTCGATGCGTATCAGCACCGGCGCGTTGCCGGCCTGTGCCTTTTGCATCGCCGCCGCATACTTGAAGCTGTGTCCCGGTACCACACGGTCGTCGAAGTCGGCCGTCGTTACGAGAACGGCCGGATATTCGACGCCCTCCCTGACGTTGTGGTACGGCGAATAAGCGCGTAATGCGGCGAACTCATCCGGGTTATCGGACGAACCGTAGTCGTCGGTCCAGAACCGGCCGGCCGTGAAATGATGGAAACGCAGCATGTCCATGACGCCGACGGCGGGAATCGCGGCACCGAACAGCTCGGGACGCTGATTGGTGACCGCGCCGACCAGCAGGCCGCCATTGCTGCCGCCAAGGATCGCGAGCTTGCTTGAATTCGTGTAGTCGTTCTCGATCAGGTATTCAGCGGCTGCGATGAAATCATCGAAGACGTTTTGCTTGTTGAGTTTCGTACCTGCCTGGTGCCACGCCTCACCGTACTCGCCGCCACCCCGCAGGTTGGCCACGGCATAAATGCCACCCATTTCCATCCAGGCGAGCCGCGTGGTCCTGAAAACCGGTTGCTGCGAGATGTTGAAACCACCGTAGCCATAGAGCAGCGTCGGCCGATTGCCGTCGGCGATCACGTCCTTCCGGTACGCGATGAACATCGGCACCCGCGTACCGTCCTTCGATGCGTAAAACACCTGTTCGACCCGGTACTCGTCCGGATCGAAAACGACCTCCGGTTGCTTGAATACCGCGACTTCGCCGGTCGTAACATCCAGGCGATTGATCGTGTCGGGTACGTTGAAGCTCTCGTAGCTGAAAAACGTTTCCGGATCGTCCGGC
This sequence comes from Woeseiaceae bacterium, assembly GCA_041598995.1. GTDB lineage: Bacteria > Pseudomonadota > Gammaproteobacteria > Steroidobacterales > Woeseiaceae > SZUA-117. The sequence goes on from JBFHXJ010000001.1 coordinate 72,181, forward strand.
TCCCCACGGAATCCCGAAGCGCTACCGATGCCCGGCAGATCGACGACGCCGACCTGTATGCCATCGATTTCGAAGATCTTCACAACAGACCAGGCATCCTGCATGTATTCGGCGATGATCCTGCCACCGACCAGGTTGACCGTATCAAGCACGTCTTCCTGTTCCGGAATCACTTCGCGCCAATTCCGCGGGTCCGCATCGAATGGATTGATCGTCATCAGCCGATTCTTCGGCGCACCGTTGTTGGTGCGGAAGTACAGTTCGTCACCGACGTTTCCCACCAGCGAATAATCGTAGTCGAAACCCTCGATGATCGTGGCCGGTCCGGCATCCGGATCTGTCAGATCCTGGTGCACGATCGAATAGCGATCATCCGTGCCGATGGAGATCGTGATGACGAGATGCCGGCCGTCGTCCGTGACCGTCGCATTCATGCGCCAATCGGGTTGGTCCGGCCGCTCGTAGACGACCTCATCGTCGGCCTGGCTCGTTCCGATGCGGTGGTACCAGACCTTATTGTTCTTGTTCAACGCCTGGTATTTCTCCGCCGCGCTGGTCGCCGGGAATCGGCTGTAATAGAAGCCCACGCCGTCGGCGGTCCATGAAAGCGTCGTGAACTTGAGCCACTCGAGATGGTCGTCAAGGTCTTCTCCGGTCTCCACGTTCATCACTTTCGCTTCGCGCCAGTCCGAGCCGCCGTCCTGGATCGTGTACGCGACGTGACTGCCGTCCTTGCTCGGATAGTAACCGGCGAGCGCGATGGTGCCGTCCGCGGACCAGGTATTCGGGTCGATCAGCATTTCGGGCGCGGCGTCGAGGCCCTTCTGCACGAAAATCACGTCCTGGTTCTGCAGGCCCGTGTTGTGTGCATAGAAATAGCGCTCGCCCGCTTTCTTCGGCAACGAGTACGTTTCGTAATCCCACAGCTCGCGCATTCGCTTCGCGATACGTTCACGCTCGGGAATGACTGCGAGATACGCGAACGTTACCGCGTTCTGCGCGTCCACCCAGGCCTTGACTGCCGCGCTCTCGCGGACGTCCTGCTCCAGCCAGCGGTACGGGTCCGCGACCTCGTGGCCGTGATAGACGTCGACGTGATCGACGGTCGCGGTTTCGGGATAATCGATGCGCGCGGGCGCTTCGCTCCGCGAGCAGGCAACGAGCAGCATACCCCACGCGAGCAGAATGGCGAAATACGAAGCGGTCTTGTGCATGATCTACTCTTGTGCGTTCGTCTTGCGATACTTCGCGAACCAGCCGAGGATGTTGTCGACCTTGGCAATGAGGTTCGACGGCCGCGATGCGATGAGGTGCGGCGACTCCGGCACGCGCACCAGCGCGCTGTCGACCTTGCGGAGCTTCAACGCCTGGTAATACTGCTCGGACTCAGCGATCGGCGTGCGGTAATCGGACTCTCCCGTGATCAGCATCGTCGGTGTCGTTACGTTTCCGACCAGGGACAGCGGCGATCGGTTCCAGTAAGCCTCGGGATCCTCCCAGGGATATCGGTCGAACCAGTACTCCGGGATGAACGTGTGGATGTCGCTGTACAGGGTCATGCTGATCCAGTTGATGACCGGCTTGGCGACGACGGCCGCCGCAAAGCGCTCCGTATTGCCGACGATCCAGGCCGTCAGCACGCCGCCACCCGAGCCACCGGTCACGAACAGCTGCGCCTCATCGACATAGCCGCGCGCAATGACCGCATCGACGCCGGACATCAGGTCATCGTAGTCCTGTCCCGGGTAATTGTGGTGAATCTCGTTGGCGAAGTCGTAACCGTAACTCGTCGAGCCCCGCGGGTTCATGTAAAACACGACGTAGCCCGCGGCCGCATACAGCTGCACCTCGGCGCTGAAATGGGGCCCGTAGGCAGCGAACGGCCCGCCGTGTATTTCCAGGATCAACGGGTATTTCCTCTCGGCATCGAAGCCCGGTGGTGTGACGATCCAGCCCTGCACGTTGTAGTCGCCGAGCGACGACTGCCAGGCGATCTCCTCGACCCGGCCAAGCGTCTTGTGCGCCAGTAAATCGTCGTTGAGGTTCGTCAGGCGCCTTGCGGCGGCGGCGCGTCGCCCCGCGGCTACGTCGGCAGGGCGGTTCGGCCGTCCGGCCGAATACGCGTAGGCGCCGTTGTCAGCCGCGGAGAAGCCGCCGCTCGTGTACGGGCGGCCGATGTTCACGCTGCCGACGTCGTCGGCGATCGACTCGATCCGCCCGTTCATCGACAGCGTGGCGATGTGGCGTTTGCCGTAATCGTCATACATCACATAGAGCCTGCCGGAACTGCCGGCCCATTGAACGGCGCCGATCGAGCGGTCGAAATCGCTCGTCAGCTCGCGAACCGAACCGTCGCGCAACTCCAGGACGTAGACGTTTGCGTTGTGATAACCCATTTTCCTGTCGTCGTAGCCGAGGTACGCAAGCATCGTTCCGTCGGGGGAGTAAACGGGGGCCGCATCGGGACCGAACCTGTCTGTCAGCTGCGATAGCTCGCCGCTCTCGACGTCCACCGACCACAGCTCGGTGTTGCGCGGGTTGAACTCCCAGTCGGGTTCGCGATTGGCCGAAAAAACGATGCGCCGCCCGTCGGGCGACCAGGCCAGCGGTCCGTCGTGATCGAACGCTCCCGAGGTGAGCTGTCGCGGCGTCCCGCCGTCGGCCGGAATGACGAACACGTGCGTGTTCCCGGTTTCCAGGTAACCGCGACCGTCGGCGCGATAGTTGAGGGAATCGATGACGATGACCGGCGGCGCCCACTCAGCGTTTTCTGGCATCTCCGGCGGCGTCGCGAGCATCGGCCCTAGCGACTTGACGAACGAGGTGAATGCGATTCGTGACCCGTCGGGCGACCAGGTCACGTTCCCGGGAGATTCGGGCAGGTTACTGAGCAATGCGGACTCTCCCGTGTCCAGCCACTTGAGGTAGAGCTCCGGCCCGCGCTCTTCTGTTTCGGATACATAGGCCAGGCGATCACCGCCAGGAGACCAGCGAGGGCTCCTGAAGGAAGCGGTGCCGGACAAAAGCGGCCGGTGATCCCGTCCGTTCGTGTCGACAAGCCAGATATTGGCTCGCGCGCGATCCGTCATGATATCCATGGATTGCCGGACGTAGGCGACCATCGTGCCGTCCGGCGAGATCTGCGGGTCCGCGGCAATCTCGAGCTCGAATACGTCGGTATTCAGGAACTTGCCGATGTCCCTTTCTGCCGCTGCCAAGGCCAACGAAGCCGCCAGCCAAAGTATCGCGATGATCACGCGCATGGAATGCTCCCCCTTGCTTCCGAAAGCGCAAAGGATCACCGAGGGCAGTATGCAATGCAACCGGATCGGGCCCGAATTGAGTACCGGCAGGGCATCGTAGTACCGTACCCTCGTCGACTGGCAATCATTAAGAAAAAATCATGAAAATACGCACTGCTTTTGCGGCCATCGCTGCTCTCTGTTCCCTGCCACTCGTTTGCGGCGCGCAAGACGCAGTTGATGCGGAGCCGGGCGACCCGGAAGCCGCCATCATCCGTCTCGATCCGAATGCCGAGAACCTCGATGTGTGGAGCCAGTTGCGCGACACCTCGAAAGACGCGGCACGCGAACCCGGCCTGATTCCGACGGGCCGCTTGCGCCGCCCGGGCGTATTGACGTTCTTCCAGCTGCCGCTGGCCTTGACGCCGGAAGACCTGAGAGCCGCAAACGTCGACGTCGCCATCCTCGGCGCGCCCGTCGACATGGGTTTCAGGATGCGCGGCGCGAGGCAGGGGCCGCCGGCGCTGCGCGCCAGCATCGGCGTCAGCGAGAGCAGCGGCAATCTGCCGCACATCCACGTCGGCGTCGCCTGGAAGAAAGAGCTGGTTGCCGTGGACTATGGCGATGCGCCGCTCGACGGGTTGAGCGTCGAGCGCAGCATGCCGCCGGTGCGAAAAATGGTGCGTGAAATCGCCGAGACCGGCGCAATTCCGATCGTCATCGGCGGCGATCATTCTCTCGAATACCCGAACGTGGCGGCGATTACCGACGTTTACGGGAAAGACAACGTGGGCGTGATTCACTTCGATGCCCACTTCGACGCCGCGGACAGTTCCAGCGGCCACCTGATCTCTCATGGCCAGCCGATCCGGCGCCTGATCGACGACGGCCACATCGACGGCAGGCATTATATCCAGGTCGGTCTCAGGGGTTACTGGCCGGGCGAGGAAGGCTTTCAGTGGATGCGCGAGCAGAACATGCGATACCACACGATGGCCGAGATCGAGCGGGACGGCTGGGACGCGGTCATGGAACGCGTGCTGGACGAAGCCAATGATGGTCCCGAACATTTGTACGTCTCATTCGACATCGACGTCATCGATCCTGCCTTCACCCCGGGAACCGGCACACCGGAGTCAGGTGGATTGATGCCGCGGGAGGTTTTCCCCCTCGTGCGCACACTTTGTTCGGAAAACAATCTGGTCGGCTTCGATCTGGTCGAATTGAATCCACTGGTGGATCCGGGATACACGACCGTGCTGAATTCGAACATGCTCGTTCAGGAATGCCTCACCGGTATCGCCATGCGAAAGAAAGGGGTGACCGAGAGAGGCTATCACAGTCCGCTGACAGTCGATGATGAGCAATAATAAGCTGTGGCGCGCATCGACCGCTCATTCTGATGCTCTGCAATCTCACCATACGGGGGAACTGATTCATGGGTAATTTGACCAGACGACAAATACTGCTCGGCGGCACTGCCATAGTCGGCGCAGGCCTGGCTCCGGTCATACCGGCGACGAATCGTTCGCCGGTTCTGAGGCTTGTAAGCTCCGCGCGTGCCGCGGTGAATCCGACGCCGCACGATCCGATTCGCCTGAGCGCCAACGAAAACCCGTACGGTCCGTCACGCGTTGCCTTGAAGGCGATCGCGAAGAATCTGCACCTTGCAAACCGTTACGCCGATCGCGAGCTCGAAGCGGAGCTGATCGACGTCCTGTCGGCGATAAACAGCATGCCGCAAGATCACATGATGGTGACGACCGGATCCGCCGAGGTGCTGAACGTCGCCGGCCTGTTAGCCGGCCTTCGTACCGGCTCAGTCGTGTGCGTGGACCCGACCTACCAGGGGCTTCTGAGATATGCCGAGAATGCCGGCGTCGAGATCATCCGCGTCCCGGTCAACGAGAATCTAAACGCGGACCTTCCGGCCATGCGCCGCGCGATACGCTCCGATACCGTCATGGTTTACATCGTCAACCCGAACAATCCGATCCCAACCGTGATCGAGAAGAACGCGATGAAGGATTTCGTGCTCGAGATGGCGGAAAAACGGCTCGTGTTCGTCGATGAAGCGTACCACGAATACGTCGAAAACCCGGATTATGAGTCCATGCTCGGGCTCATTCGCCAGGGTTACAACAACATCATCGTCTCGCGAACTTCATCAAAGATTCACGGTCTTGCAGGCATGCGCGTTGGTTTCGGCTACGCCCACCCGGACCTCATTAACGAGATGAAAATGCGCAGAACGGGGGACAACAACGTGCTTGGCCTGGCCGCGGCTATCGCCAGCTACCAGGATCAGGAATTCCAGGATTTCGCCCGCCGTAAGAACAGGGAGTCGCTCGCGATCGTCAACAGGATGTGCGAGGAGCTTGGTGTTCGTTACACGAAATCGAACACTAACTTCACATTCATTGAAACCGGCATCGAGAATCACATCGTGCAGGAAAGAATGCTCGAACACGGCATCCTGACCGGTCGCCTGTTCCCGCCATTTACGACCTGGTCGCGAATCAGCATGTCCACGCCGGAGCACATGGAGTACTTCGTACAGGCATTCAGAACACTTTTCGCCTGATCATGAAGTGGATGCCGACGGGTGAAACTACAAGACCCGCCGGCACCCGATCGCGATACCCGTTCCTGTGAGCTAGCTTGAATGAATCTGCGTCAGTAGTCTGTTATCGATCTGTGCGACAGCCTCGGACAGTGTTCTGTGGTAGCACTGGCGACCTTCCGCGATGCGCTTCAAGGATCCTTCCTCGTGCAGACCGCGGATATTGCATACCTGCCTTGATGCCTGTTGCAGGCGACGGTACAAGGCTCTTACGCCCTCGACCTTCTCCAGGTTCAAGTCGGCGTACGATACTTTTACCGACTTTCCCTTGAAATCGCTTGCATCTGCTGTTGCATAAGCGGGCGCACCCAACGCGACAATAACAATTGCGGCCAAAAGGCCCTTTAACAGTTTCGACTCCTTCATGGTTCCCTCTCTTTGTAGCCAGGTTTTTCGACTGACATCGGCAGCCAACCAATTCACGGTGATGATTGACCCGCGTATTGCCGTTGTACGCGTGTATAGATGTACCTCGGAGGGATTTCGTTGCGAACTTTTTGCTATGTGTTTCCACTTATTTGTTATAAGCGGGAACTTAGAGCCAGGCGCACTGTCCTGCCGTCAGTATGCAGTAAGTGTTTTGCCGATCGCTGGTTTTATGGCGCCGGCATCCGGGCCTTCGAACACGATGGGCACGGACTCGATACGCATACCGACGTTTATCAAGACCGCAAAATGCAGGTGGGGGCCACTAGAAAATCCTGTATTCCCGGAATCGGCAATGTATTGGCCGCGCTCGACGACGTCACCCGGTTTGACCCTGATCGAATTCCAGTTCAGATGTGCGTAGACGGCGTGCGTACCGTCGTCGTGCAGTATGCGGACGATGTTTGCTGACGCGGCGTCCCGGTCCGGGTCGGTACCTCCGCGAAAATTCGTGCTTGCTACCTCGAACACGATGCCGCCGCGCGCCGCGTGAATATCAGTACCGACCGGCATGGCGATGTCCACCGCGTAACGACTGTCAACGGTGTCGTGGGTCACGCCGTAGGGAAACGCCTGGGTAATGCCGTAACTGCCGGCGACGGAAAAAGGGGCACGATAGGGGCGTGGCGGGGCGTGGCGGCTCCTGGGATCGCCGTGCAGCGATATGTACCGAAACCTGACAGCCGGTTCCGGGTCCGACCCGGTCGTCGGCAAGCCGACGAGCTTGAGCTCGCTTTTCGGATCGACAACCCACCGCATCACCTGGTCCGGCGACGGTCGGCTGACGTTGGTTAGTTCGTCCAGGGCAAGTACGACCTCGACCGGCGCGAAATAGTCGTTGTGAGCAAAGAACTGAAATTCGCCGTCTGTGAGCCGCGTGCTTACCCTCACCGAGGGTGACTTGCTGCCGGTCGGCAGGTCTCTGACCTCTGCCGCCTGCTGGTCGTCAGGCGGGCGGTCGGCAAAAATCCACTCGCCGTTTTCGCCCTCGTATTTGTACAACGACTGCGGGTACGCCGCAGCGCCGACGAGGAATATCGTGATCGCGAGAGAGAAACCGGCGCCTGACCTGCGCATGCCGTGCAGTCTGCGTCTAACCGATTTCGGCCCGCCGCCAGCCCTTGTCCGTTCTGCGTATTTCGTAGGCGGGCCAGTATTGCGTATCGAGCTTCAACGTGATGACTTCGACGGCGCCGTTCCAGGTGACCGTCTTCAGGCGCACGGCGGTCTGATCCCCCTTGCCGGCCACCGCATCGACGAACGACTTGAGATCCGGCGTTTCGGTGTCATCCACGGATACGATCCGTCGTCCCGCCCAGAGACCGTAGCGCGTCGCCGGCGACCCGTAACTGAAGAAAGCGACGTATACGCCGGTCGTGTCGATGCCGCGCTGCGCGGCCATCGCGCGGTGTGGATCCTGCAGGAGCGCGCCCGCCCAGGAAATCGCCCATTCGATGCCGACCCCGTCCAGTGCCACGGTTTCGATACTGAGGTCCAGCGGCTTATCGTCGCGCCAAACGGTGACTTTCACCCGCGGTTTTTGCACGGCGCGTTCGAGTTCGCGGAACGTCGTGACGACCCTGTCGTCGATTGCGAGGATAACGTCACCGTTCTTCAGTTGCCGGTCGGCGGGCGTACCCGCGACCAGGCGCGTGATGCTCAGCGCGCGCCGCTTGTCCGGGTTGCTCTGCTCGAGTCGCTTCAGCCAGGACTCGTTCACCCCGAGCTTGCGAGCGGCAAACAGCGGCGTGTATCCGAGTTCCGCTTCGAGCGAATAAACGGGACGCCCCGAGCGCACGAAATCGAGGAATTCGGCTACCAGCTCGCTCGAGATACCGCGGTTGAATTGCCCGGACTCGCCGCCCGTCTGGTAGGCAAAGCTCGCCCACTTGGCCACGACCTCGCCCTTGTCGTTGACGAGAACCCCGTCGATCTCGCCCGGGGCGTTGACGAGCGCGATCGTCTCCAGGTTCGAGTCGCGAAAGCGCATGGTGCGTGACAACGGCAGGTTGATGGCCTCGACGGAAGCGACCGTGCTGGCCTGGTGCACGAGCTGGTGGTCGCTCATGAGCCCGACGACCAGGACCTTGTCGCCGGCGACCAGTTCATCCGTCGACAACCGAGCGGTCTTCGCCGGCGTGCCGCCGATGAGTTTCGGGTCGTAGCTGACCATCGCGAGATTGTGCAGCGGATGAATGTATTCGACGCTACCGTTTACCTGTAGCGACCCGGCAAAGGTGATAGTGACATCCCCCATGGCGATGGGAACGGTGTTTCTGTCAACGACCACGTAGCCGCGTTTTGCGTCGATGATGAGCCCGGTGCCGTAATAGTGCCGGTCAGCAACGCCCGAGACGGTATACGGCAGATCGAAGGTCACCATGACGAGCGACGGTGCAATCGAATTGACGCGTGGATCGCCGTTGCGGGTGAACTGGGTGCTACCCGATTCGGGCGGCGATGGTTCGGGTCCGGCGCTCAGATCTGCACACGGCCATACGCCGGATTCGTCATTGCGCATACAGTAACGTACCGGGAACCAGGTGCGATCCATTTCCACGGATCGCACGATGCTGTTGCGGGGATCCTCGATCGTGTAAAAGCGGAACGTCGTCCGGTCGCCGTCCGCGAGATCGGCAAGCCGGTCGATGAGATCGGTAATGCTGTTGACCACCTGTCCACCGACCTCGGTAATCACCGCACCCCGCGGGATCGCCGAGCGCGACAGGATGTATCCGGGATTTGCGACGTAGACGCCCCGAACCGGATGGTTGTAATGCCGCGCCTGCTGGTAGGAAAGATTGTTGACGATCGCATCGCCGAACTCGAGAAATTCAGCAGGCGTAATTTCATGCAGATCGTTGACGACCAGTTCATGCCTGATGCTTCTTCCGCCGCGCTCGATCTCCACCGTGATATGTTCGCCGACCATGCTGTCAAGCGTGGCCGCGAGCGGTACGAACTCGGTAACGAGATCGCCGTTGACGCGGACCAGGATATCGCCCGGCTCCAGCTTGCCCGCAGCCGGCGATTCCGGTATGACCTGCGTCACGGTGAGCATGCCCGTCTGATCGGGATGTTTCACGCGGACCAGCGCCTCGGTGTCCGGCGTCAAACCGAGCCGCCGTAACTCGTCATAGGTGCTGCGCTCGAACACCGTTTGCAGCGTGCCCCGCGTGACGGGTCTGCCGTCCTGTATCAGTCGTAACGCCCTTTCGATGCGGTCCAGCGGCAGGAAAAAGCTGCTCGCCGCATTGTTGTTACCGCCTGCATTCAACGCGACGACTTCGCCCGCGATGTTGATGACCGGCGATCCGGACGAGCCGCCCGAGGTACCGGATGCCGCCTGGAAATAGAATGTGTTGAAATCGTTGTACTTGCCTCTTCCGTAGTCCGGTGCCTTGCGATCCAGGCGCGCGATCGTTCCGGCGAGTATCGACAGCTTCTCGCCGGCGTCGTTGCCGACTACGCGAATCTCGCGGCCAATCCCCGCAGCACCCGGCGCGAGTGGCAATTCCGCAGGCTGGATGTAAACGAGATCGTCGGGGTTGTAACGGAAGAATCCGAAGTCATGTACCGGGTCGCGATAGATGGGCGTCAGCCTGACTTCCTCGTTATTCAGGAATACTGCCTCCGCGACCACCGGGCCTGGCGTGACGACGTGCCGATTCGTCAGGATAAGCCCGCGTTTGGCGTCGACGACGAAACCCGTCGCCTGGCTCGAGGAGTTCCAGCCGGTGTCAAAGGCGCGTGTGCTGTCGACGCGTATCGAGACAACGCCGGTGGAAATTCGTTCCAGCGTGCCGGCCCACTCGGGTTCCTCCGCCTGCACAAGCGAGGCAAACGCGAGGACAAGTGTCGGCGTTACGCCAGTCAGTATCTTCAGCAACGCAATCTTCCGCTTCAATTTCGGGGCATGGGCAATCTGCCTGCACCGGGGCTTCCGACAAGCCGAGCGAGTCGTGGTTCCATCGAACCCGGCCGGTCGACTGTGGCACGGGGATTATTATGCCGAAAATACGGCCGCATAAGTTTGCGACAGGCCTCAGTTTTCGCGCCGGGACGGGGGTTTCCAGGCGAGATCCGGCTGCCGCGCCGCCTTGACGTCGTCCAGGCGGCGCACCGGCGTATTATACGGCGCGCCCCTGACGCGGTCCGCGTCCTTTCTCGCTTCATCGGCGATCGCAATCAAGGCTTCGACAAAAGCGTCGAGCGTCTCACGGCTTTCGGTCTCTGTCGGTTCGATCAACAGGCATTCCGGCACGAGCAATGGAAAATAGGTCGTCGGCGCGTGAAAGCCCTTGTCCAGCAGGGCTTTGGCAAAGTCCATGGCGTTGACGTGCAAGGTCCTGGCTTCGTTTTTGAGTGTCAGGATGAATTCATGGCTGGCACGGCGATCGGGAAACGCCGCTTCGAAACCCGCATGCTTGAGACGCGCCGCCAGGTAATTCGCGTTCAGGGTGGCGTACTCGGCGATGCGTCTCATGCCATCTCTGCCGACCATACGCATGTAGACATAGGCTCTCAACAGTACGCCGGCATTGCCCATGAAGCCGGACAGCCGCCCGATCGTTTGCGGTCGATCGTCTTCCGTCAACCAGTCGAAGAAAAATCCTCCGTCTGTTTCGATTCTGTCGACCATTGGTACCGGCAGATAAGGCAAAAGACGCTCGCCCACGCCGACGGCTCCGGAACCCGGCCCGCCGCCGCCGTGCGGCGTCGAAAATGTCTTGTGCAGGTTTAAGTGAATGACGTCGAAGCCCATGTCGCCGGGACGTACCTTGCCGAGGATCGCATTCAGATTGGCGCCGTCGTAGTACAGTAAGCCGCCGGCATCGCGGACGGTCTTTTCGATCTCCAGGATCCTGCGTTCGAAAACGCCAAGCGTCGACGGATTGGTCAACATGATGCAGGCGGTTGTCGGCCCAACGGCGGCTTTAAGCGCCGCAACGTCGACGTCGCCGTCCCTGCCCGTCGGGATTTCCTTGACGACGCAGCCGCACATGGTGGCGGTCGCGGGATTGGTGCCATGCGCCGCATCCGGCACGATGATTTCATTGCGCTCGTCGTCGCCACGTTCCAGGTGATACGCGCGAATCATCGCGACACCCGTCAGTTCACCCTGCGCGCCCGCCATTGGCGTCAACGAGACGCCTTTGGTCCCCGTGACAGATTTCAGCATCTCCTGCAATTCGTACATGCACGCGAGAAATCCCTGACCGTGGCTTGCTGGTCCGAGCGGGTGGCGAGCCGCAAACCCCGGCAACAGCGCAAGGGCATTGCAGGCGCGAGGATTGTATTTCATCGTGCAGGAGCCGAGTGGATAGAAGTGCGTATCGATCGAGAAATTCTTCTGCGACAAACGCGTGTAATGACGTACGGCCTGTAATTCCGACACTTCCGGCAGCAGCGGCATATCGTCGCGAAGAAACTCTGGCGGGATATGCGCCTTCGGTTCGTCAAGCGGCGCTTGAGCGAAGGCGCGGCGCCCGGGCTTAGAGATATCGAAAATCAGCTGTCCGCTCATACTTAGTTCCTGTGACTAATCTTCGTCGATCCCGAGATCGTCGATGTCCACCGTGATGCCGAGCGCTTGTAGCGTGTCGACATAATCGGGCTCATCGCCGATGTCCTCGACCTGCTCGCGATGAACGACGGTATTATTTTCGTCGAGCACGACCACCGCACGTGCAAACATGCCCGCAAGTGGGCCTTCTATGATTTGCACGCCGTAGTTTTGACCGAAACCTGCATTCCTGATCGCCGACAGGCCGACCACATGTTTCAGCGAATGCTCTCGATGAAATCGCGCATGTGCGAAGGGCAAATCACAGGAAATCATCAGCATTGCGATGTCGTCATGACTTTCCGCAATCTTGTTGAAGACAATGACGGACTTCGCGCATACCGGCGTGTCGATGCTCGGGAAGATGTTGAGTACTTTTCGGACTCCCGTGAAATTCGCAAACGATACGTCCTGCAGTACCGTGTTGACGAGAGATATGTCTGGCGCATGGCTGCCGACCGCCGGTAACTCGCCGTACGTCTGATACTTCGTTCCTTCGTAGACAATGCTGTGCATATGAACTGATTCCTGGTTTATGCGGACCTCGCCCGTGAGTCGTGCAGGGCTTTCCCGAGAGCAGCCGTGAAAGTTTCGAGATCCGCGTCCGTCTTGGTCTCCGTTGCGCAGACGAGCAACGCATTGCCGAGATCGGGGTAGTCTTTCGAAAGATCGAAGCCGCCTAATATGTTGTTTGCCGCAAGCGCATCCAGCACCGGCCCGACGGGCGTCTTCAGGCGCAGTGCGACTTCATGAAAATGCGGCGCCGAGAATGCCTTGTCGACGCCGTCGATGGCCGTCACCATCGCCGCGAGCTTCGCCGTCTGGCCGGCCGACCTCTGCGCAACACGGCGCAGGCCGCGATGTCCCAGGAGCGCCATGTAGATCGTGGCGGCGGTGACCATAAGCCCTTGATTTGTACAAATATTTGACGTCGCCTTCGAGCGCCTGATGTGCTGCTCGCGCGCCTGCAGCGTCAGGGTAAAGCCGGGTTGACCGTCAAGATCGGTCGTTCTGCCGACGATGCGGCCGGGCATCTGCCTGACGATTCCTTCCTTGCACGCCATGATGCCGAAATAAGGACCGCCCGATGACATGGGCACGCCGAGTGGCTGACCTTCACCGCAGGCAATGTCAGCGCCGTCCGATCCCCAGTTGCCGGGCGCCTTCAGGACCGCCAGCGATGTCGGATTGCAGATCGCGACCACGAGCGCGCCCTGCGCGTGCGCCCAGTCGCACAGCTGATCGATTGGCTCCAGCGTGCCGAAGAACGACGGTTGCTGAATAACCACTGCAACGGGCGGCTCGCCGCCTTGTTTCAGACTTGCCGTGTCGGTGGTGCCACGCGACTGATCCAGTGGCAAGGATTCGAAGCGAAGCCCTTGATTCCCGGCAATCGTTTGCGCCACGTCTTGATAGATTGGCGACACGCCGGCCGTCAGCAATACGCGTTTCGATTTCGACTTGCGATTGGCGCGCACTGCCATGAGTATTGCTTCCGCCAGGCTCGACGCGCCGTCGTACATCGATGCATTGCTGACGTCCATGCCGGTGAGACTGGTGATCATGGACTGATATTCGTAAATGACCTGCAGCGTCCCCTGACTCGCCTCCGCCTGGTAAGGCGTGTATGCACTGTAGAATTCCCCGCGCGTCGCGATGTCCCACACGGCGGTCGGAATGTGGTGTTCGTATGCCCCTGCACCGATGAAACACAACGCACCCCGGTCTTCGGCGGCACGAGCGCGCATGAGCCGCGTTATCTCCATCTCGCTCAGTGCATCGGGGACACCGTCGAGATCCTTGATCAACAGCTCTTTGGGAATTTCATCGAAGAGTTCGTCGATGCTGGCGGCGCCGATAGCGGCCAGCATCTCCTTAACATCGTCCGCGGTATGTGGAATGAATGGCATCGGATCGGCCTGATAATCGGGAAGCGCTATTCGTCCAGCTCGTCGAGAAAAGCCTGGTAGGCATCGGGGTCCATGGTGTCTTCGTCATCGCCGGACGGCTGCAGACGTACAATCCAGCCATCCCCGTACGGGTCGGCATTGATTTTTTCAGGATCGTCGGACAGCGACTCGTTGACTTCGGTTACCGTGCCGCCGATCGGTGCATAAACGTCAGACGCCGCTTTCACCGATTCGACGACCGCCATCTCCCCACCGGCTTCGACTTCCTGCCCGATCTCGGGTAATTCAACGTAGACCAGGTCCCCGAGGGCCGACTGTGCATGATCGGTGATGCCGACTGTAACGCGCCCGTCGTCGTCCCGCCTCAGCCATTCGTGTTCTTTCGTGTATCTAAGATCGCCTGGCAACTCACTCATCGTTCCACTCCCGTTGCTCAATGTATCCCGTCGTTCGGATCAAAGCTCAATACGTATTTGTCCATTGCGCACAAACGGCATTTTTACGACGCGCACAGCGCGCATTCGATTCCTCACTTCGACCTTTGCATGCTCGTCGTCGCCGGCCGGAATTCGCGCCATCGCGATCGATCGCTCCAGCGTCGGCGAAAACCCGCCGCTCGTAATTTCACCCTCGCCCTTGCCATCGACGACGACTCGCTGCTGATTCCTGAGGACGCCCTTGTCCTCGAGTAGCAGACCTGCGAACCTGCGTCTGTCGGGATTCACCCGCATTTCCTCGAGCGGACCCCTGCCAATAAACTCGCGATCTCGCGGCTCCCATGCGATCGTCCAGCCGAGCCCCGCCTCGAGCGGAGACGTGTCCTCGTCCATGTCGGCGCCGTACAGATTCATGCCGGCTTCGAGCCGCAGCGTGTCCCGCGCGCCAAGCCCGCAGGGCTGGATGCCGGCATCCAGGCATTGGCGCCACATGGCGACCGCAACGGTCGCCGGCATCATGATCTCGAAGCCATCCTCGCCGGTATAGCCGGTCCTCGCGACAAAGATGTCACCCGCCTCGAGCGCGTAGAAAGGCTTCAATGCCAGCACCGAAGCGCGACCACGGGCATCCAGAAGATTCGCCGCGAGCGCTCTCGCCCGCGGTCCTTGCACGGCGAGCATCGCGAGTTCCGGCTGTTCACGCACGTCGACGGAAAAGGATGCCGCCTGCTCGTCGATCCAGCGTAAGTCCTTGTCACGCGTCGCAGCGTTGACCACCAGACGATAGCGCGCCGGGCCGAGAAAATAAGCGATCAGGTCGTCGACGACACCACCATCGTGATTCAGCATGCAGCTGTACAGCGCCTTCCCCGGTTCCTCGAGGCGGGCGGCGTCGTTGGCAAGCAGGCGGCGCAGAAATGCGCGGGCATCGTTGCCGTCGATATCCACCACCGTCATGTGCGATACATCGAACACACCAGCGTGGCGGCGCACGGCGTGATGCTCTTCGAGCTGTGAGCCGTAGTGCAGGGGCATGTCCCAGCCGCCAAATTCGACGATCCGGGCGCCTGCCTCTCTGTGACAGTCAAAAATCGGTGTCTTGCTCGCCATGTTGTTCCTGCGGCAGCGATCCTCTCCGAAAAAAAAGGCGGTCGACTCTGCCGCACTGCGCAAAATCGACCGCCCCTCTGTCCGGTTACCTGAGAGATCGGCGGCTTGATGATACCGACGAAGCCGCATACCCCTTCGGTGGGCCTGTCCGGCCTCTCTCCAGAGCTAATCAGCGCTCGCAGTCCGTGTGCCTGAGCGTTTCCGGGCATGTTGCGCCTTCGGCGCCTCTTCGCTGAGAGGTCTCTTCTGCAAGCGCCTACGATTAATGCGCGCAATGATAGCCAAGTCGTTATGCGGTTGCCAGCCGCGATCAACGCGGCAACAATGCGACGAAACAAGCAGGAGATTCCAGATGTATGCCAAGGTATCCATAACAGCAATACTTCTTATGGCCGGACTGCTCGCTCACGCGGACCCGGCCGAGGAATTCGCAACGCTTCTACACGATGCCTGGGAGTGGCAACTGAACGAGAATCCCGTTTTCGCATCGACGCTCGGCGACCGTCGCAAGAATGACCAATGGACCGACTTGAGCCTTGCGGCGATCGAGAGACGGCACGAGGACGAACGTGAATTTCTGCGGCGATTGCGAGCGATCGATTCGTCCGCGTTGTCCGAAAAAGACCGGCTCAACTACGACCTCTTTCGCCGTGAACTCGAAACGAGCCAGGAGGGTCACCAGTTCAAAGATTACCTGATGCCGATCAGCCAGCGCGGCGGCGTACAGTCGCTCGAAACCGTTGCCGAGGTCGTTCGCCTCGCAAACGTTCAGGACTACGAGGACTGGCTGGTCCGCATGGCCGGGGTCCCGAAGTTCATCGAGCAAACGATAGCGTTGCAAGAGGCTGGCAGGAAATCGGATTATGTGCCGCCGAAGGTCCTGATGGAGCGGATTCCGGACCAGATTAGCGCACAGCTCGTCGAGGATCCGCAGGCGAGTCCTTTCTTTATCGCCTTCAAGGAAATGCCTGACGCCATTCCGGAGGCGGAGCAGGCGCGGCTCAGGGATTCGGCCAAGGAAATCATCGACGAGTCGATCGTGCCGGCTTACCGGCGATTCAGCCGCTATTTCGAAGATACCTATCTTCCCGCGAGTCGCGACTCCATCGGCGCATCGTCGTTGCCGAACGGCGACGCCTTTTACGAGTACCGCACGCGTCTTTATACGACCACGCAGATGACGCCGGATGAGATCCATCGGATCGGTCTCAATGAGGTCAAGCGCATCAGAGACGAGATGCAGCTCATCATCGACGAGCTCGAGTTCGACGGCAGCTTTGCGGATTTCCTTAACTTCCTGCGCACGGATCCACAATTCTATTACGAGACGCCCGAGGATCTGTTCAATGGTTACCTTGCCGTATCCAAGCGTATCGATCCCGAGCTCGTAAAGCTGTTCGGCAAGTTGCCGCGCATGCCGTACGGATTGCGGCCGATACCGGAGAATATCGCCCCGGATACCACAACGGCGTATTACAGCCAGCCCGCGGCCGACGGCAGCCGGGCCGGTTATTACTACGTCAACCTGTACCGGCCGGAGGTTCGTCCGAAATACGAGATGGAAGTTCTGTCCGTCCACGAGGCGGTCCCGGGACATCACCTGCAAATCGCGCTGCAGATGGAACTCGAGGAAATGCCCGATTTCCGCAAGTACAGCGGCTTCACCGCGTTTACCGAGGGCTGGGGGCTGTACAGCGAAGGCCTCGGTTACGAGCTCGGACTGTACAAAGACCCCTACTCGCATTTCGGTGCGCTGACCTACGACATGTGGCGCGCCGTGCGCCTGGTCGTCGACACCGGCATGCATTACAAGGGCTGGAGCCGCCAGCAGGCGATCGATTTTTTTATGGACAACGCGGCCAAGACAGAACAGGACATCGTCAACGAAATCGATCGCTATATCTCCTGGCCCGGGCAGGCGCTGGCCTACAAGATTGGTCAGTTGAAGATGCTCGAATTAAGGCGGAAGTGCGAGCAGGCGCTCGGCGAGGATTTCGACATCAGGGCGTTTCACGCCGAGATGCTCGGCGGTGGGGCCTTGCCGCTCGATGTGCTGGAGACGCGCATGAACCACTGGCTGGCGCGACAACTCGAACAGAAAGCCTCGACCGATTAGGCGACCGGGCTCAGAGCCCGGCTCTGACCCGAAGCCTGATATTTATGGCAGGTCGTCGCCTCGGTGGCACTCGATGCATCGGCGAGGGGGCCCACCGGCTTCACCCAATGCCGCCTTGTTCTCGTGACAACCCCGGCAAAGATCATGAAACTGCTTTTCAAATAACGGCCATATGTCCTGATTGGTCGTATGGCAGTTCATACACGGACCACCGCCCGTATCATCGTTGTAGTTGTGGTGACACAGGATGCAGTTCTCCGCAATGTGGTCTTCGTGTGCGAACGACATCGGCAGGATCGGTTCCGGGCTTTCATAGTAGTAGCCGCGCACCGGCTTTTCTGTCGCAATCGGCGAACCGAAAATCATAATAAGCACGGCGGCTGCGAGAATCGCAGGTAGCACGAACTTCATGCCGGGAGATTCCTGAGCCAGGCAAAAGCAATTATCAGGCCGCTGCTGAGTGCGAAATATTTTACGGGGGAGGCGATGTCGATCTGCCCGATCCGCGCCCGGTACTGGCGACCGAGGCAGGCGACAAGCGAAACCAGTGCAAACAGTACCGCCTGGAACCAGGTTCCGAGATAAAAATTGCTGGCGATAATATGGTACGCGGCGCCTGCGATGACGACAACCGTCAGCACGCGGTGCCAGTATCTGAAGCTCGGGTAATCCGTGTGTACCCGCAACCGGTCCGGCAGGTTCGCGGTCATGATCAGGACCGCAAACAGCAGCAAGCTGACGATGCCGAACCACATGTAATCCGGCGCGCCGATCTTGATGAACTCTGCAACGGTGGCGTCGCCAAGCAAAAACCAGAATGCGTGCGCCACCGCAAGGGCAAGCACCACATAGGCGAGTACCTGGTGGGCGCGCACATCGAGACGTTGATTACTGCTGATCGGAAGATACAGCAGGCCGGCAAACGCTGCGAAGCCGATGCCGTTGCCGACATCCCAGAACCACCCGCCGCCCATCGTCGGCGCGCTGAGGAAAGTGATGACGAACACCGTCGCCATCGTGGTGAGCAAGGGTTTCATGAAGCGGACATTAACGGAGATCTGTATGTCACGGTCAAAGCGATGCGGCCGTGAATTTGGTATCACGGCCGCATTGTTGATTTATTGATCAAATTACTGTGCGGTCTGGTTTGCCTGGTGAACGACGAATGCACGAATTGCTTCTGCGTCGTCGGCAGTGAATATCGGCTCGAATGAAATCATCCCGCGATCGCTGAGTGCGCCTTTAATCACGACACTGTTCCATGCCTCGGCATTGGCAGCGTACGCCGAATGCCGGAGATCAGGTAACACGCCGCCGGAAATCGCGCCAACACCATGGCAGACGGAGCAGATTCTCGTGTAATGCGCTGCTCCGGCCCGGATCTGGTCTTTACTGCCGAAATCTTCAGGTGGCGGTGGTGGCGCCGGTAAATCCGGTAACGGCGGTAATTCGGCATTGCCACCAAGCTTGAAACTGAGCACGCGACTGACGTTGCGTTTGGTGCCGTCCGGATTCGCGAGGGGCCCGAGGAACAACGCACTGACTGCACCCCAGCCCGCGACAACTGCGACGTGCTGCTCGCCATTGACCGAGTAAGTCACCGGTGGCGCGAGGATGCCCGTTTGCGTTTCAGCCGACCAAAGACGTTCACCGCTCGCAGCGTCATAGGCCACCAGTTCCGCGTCGGAGTTGCCCTGGAATACCAGGCCGCCCGCCGTCGATAACACGCCGCCGTTCTCGAATAGCGTATGCGTGACTCGCCAGACTTCCCTTTGCGTAAGCGGATCCCAGGCCAGCAAATGGCCCTGGAATTCCGGACCCCATTCCGGTGGCAGTTGGTTGACCTCCTCCACCGGATCCCAGTAGTTTACGCCGAGGTTCATGCCAATGACCTGAGCTTTGAAGTTCTCGTCGAGCCTGTATATGAATGGCTCTTGCTTCGCCGGTATGTAGACGAGACCTGTGTCGGGGCTGTACGACATCGGGTGCCAGTTGTGGGCGCCGGCAGGCCCCGGAGTAATCTTCATCGCGGAACCAAATTCGTCGTAACGCGCACCCTGAATTTCGACTGGCTTGCCCGTTTCCTTGTCAACATGCGACGCCCAATTGACCGGCATGATGTTTTCGGCAGAGAGCAATTCCCCGTTTTCCCGATCGAGCACATAGAAAAAGCCGTTCTTCGGCGCCTGCATGATCACCTTGCGCTCGTAACCGCCGATTTCCATCTCGGCGAGGATCATGTGCTGTACCGCCGTGTAATCCCAGGTATCGCCGGGTACCGTCTGGTAGTGCCATACGTACTCCCCGGTTTCTCCGCGCACTGCCACGATAGATGCCAGGAACAGATTGTCGCCACCGTCGGGACTGCGCTCTTTACGGCTCCAGGGGGCGCCGTTTCCCGTGCCTATATAGAGGAGATCGAGCTCGGGGTCGTAGGCGAACGAGTCCCAGGCCGTTCCACCGCCGCCGTGCTTCCACCATTCGCCGCTCCAGGTAGTGGCCGCCATCTCCATCGCCTTGTCTTCGAAGCCGTCAGCCGGGTTGCCGGGAACCGTATAGAACCGCCAGACCTGTTCTCCGGTTTGGGTATTGTAGGCCGTCACAAAGCCGCGCACTCCGAACTCGGCGCCACCGTTTCCGATGACAACCTTATCGCCGAATACGCGCGGTGCTCCGGTGATGGAATAACTTTCGTTGCGATCCGTGGTCTGCACTTCCCATCGGATTTTGCCGGTCTCTGCATCGAGTGCGATCAGGCGGCCGTCGATCGTGCCGACAAACACGCGACCTTTCCACACCGCGACACCGCGATTTTGCACACCGCAGCAGGCCTTGACGTCCCATTCTTTTGGCACTTCGGGATCGTATTGCCACTTGAGCTGACCGCTTGCCGCATCGAGTACCTGTACCTTGCTCCAGGCACTGGTTGTATACATGACGCCATCGACCACGATAGGTGACGCCTGCTGTCCGCGTTTCGTGTCGAGATCGAAGTACCAGGCAAGTCCGAGCCTGCCGATATTCGACTTATTGATGTTTGTCAGCGGGCTGTAGCGTTGCTCCGACCAGGTTCGACCGTGAGCGAGCCAGTTGTGTGGTTCGGCATCGGCATTGCGAATGCGGTTCGCGTCTATCCAGGCGGTTCCACCTGTTTCCGTGCGCAACTCCGGTGCCGCGGCCGACGCCTCGGGTGTTTCCTGTCGCTGACAAGCAGCGAAGATCAATGACAGCAGGATAATCGTACTTGCAAACGCTGCACGGCAACTCCCCATTTTCTTCCCCCAATTATTCTTCTGTTTCAGACAAGCGAGAATTTACGGCCAGGTTTCGACTCGCTCCAGCCAGACTTTGCCGATGATGCCGTCGGCATAAACCCAGATGGCGAAACTGATTCCGGCCGCAAGAATAACCGCGTGAACAAAAAAGCGGTACTTTTTTTGATGACCGTCGTTGGCCTGGATGAGTGCCGACAAGGCAGGGACGATAGCCAGCGCCGGCATGGTTTCATGCATCGCGCCGCTCAGCACGAGGCCGGTGGATACGGCAATGGTGCCGTTCAGGAGATGTTGGTCGCTGAATTTGCGACCGCGATCCCAGTCGAACTTCCTTCGGTTCAGTTCGTAGGAGCCGCTGACCGCAAGATAGCCCCATATCGCGCCCAACAAGCCGGCGATGACTTTCTCGCCGGTAATCACGTTGACAATACCGGCAATACCGAAAATCAGACTGGGGATTCCGAGTAGCACGGCGATGACCGCACCCATGTTGACGATAACGTTGCCGGGCGGTTTCGGTTGGGCCTCTCCGGAACGATCGTTAATCCGCAAATCCTCCTGACGCTGCAGCCGCTATGACGATTATAGACGAGTGCGCCGCGTGGTCAGGATTCCGCATCGAGGGGCAACGCGGTTTGATGCTCTGCAGGAAATTCCTGCCGGCAAATACGTGCACGGTTCGGCGGATCCGCACGCGCATCGAAAATCTCGTCGATGCGAATGAGCCGCTTGCACAGACCGGTGTTGTTTGCGATCTGGATCGCGAGCCCGGGTCGAGCATTCATTTCAAGAATGAGCGGTCCGCGATCGCGATCAATAACCATATCCACGCCGATATAGCCGAGACCGGTTACTTCGAGTGAACGTGCTGCCGACTGCAGGATAAAATCCCAGTGCGGAATATAAAGGCCGCCGATCAGTGCACCGGTATCCGGATGTTCGTCGACGACTTCGTCATTGAGCACGCCATTCAGGGTTTGGCCCGACGTCAGGTCGATACCGGCGCCGACAGCACCCTGATGCAGGTTTGCTCGGCCACCGGATTTTCTCGTCGGCAAACGCACCATCGCCATGATCGGATAACCGCGATAGACGATCACGCGGATATCCGGCACGCCCTGATAACTGACGTCCGCAAACAGCGGATCGAATTCGACGCAGTACTCGATGAGCGCGGAATCGGGCCTGCCGCCCATGCTGTACTGGCCGCTTACGACGTTCGAGGTGTGGTATTTCAACTCGGCCTCGGTAATGAGCTCACCGTTGGCGAGCCGATAGGTGCTGCGCTTTCGCGCGCTGCGCCCGGTAACAACGACGATGCCGTCACCACCGCTGCCACACGCAGGCTTGATCGCGAAACTGTTGCGCTCACCGACGATCTCCGGGAGGTGCCGCACATCTCCCTGGTGTTTGATTACGCCGTACAGCTCCGGTACCGCCATGCCCGCCTCGAGCGCCAGGTTTTTCGTCACGAGCTTGTCGTCGACGCGCGGGTAAAGCCGCCGCGGATTGAGGCGCGAAATGTATTCACAGTTGCGCTGGTTCACGCCGAGCACACCTGCTTGCACGAGTCGTGCCGCCCCGAACATGTTATTGCTCCGTGATCGGCCTGAACCGCCGAAGTTCCGTTAGACGGTACCCCGTATATCGGCCGACCAGCAATACGAGTGCCAGCACGAACAACAAAACTTCAGGAAATGCGAACACGATGTGCTCCAGCCAGTCCATGCCCATCACAACATAGGCAATCGCGGCAACCAGCAGGCTTCCGAGACCGGCACGAATCGCGTCGCCGGCGCCGCGCTCCTCCCAGACGACCGACATGCGCTCGATCGTCATCGCGATGATGACCATTGGGAACAGCGCAACCGACAATCCCGTTTCGACGCCGATCTTGTGTGCGACGACGCTGATCACCAGCATCAACATGACCACGACGACCAGTACCGCACCGAGCCGCGGCACCAGTAACAGACGCAAGCGTTCGAGCAGGAAGCGAATGCTCAATCCGAGCGCGACAAGCAGCGTGAACAGCACGAGGCCCCAAAGGAGTCGCGTTTCACGAAAAGAAAGCGCGATGAGAACCGGCATGAAGGTGCCGAAGGTGTCTATGCCGATCATGTTGCGCATGACCACCATGATGAGAGCGCCGATCGGGATCATCAGCAACACGCTGTAAACGGCCTGCGTCTGTATCGGCAGACTGAAAAGTGAAAAATCGACGAGCAGCGAGCCTTCCATCGCTGCTCGTTGCTCCGCGATGGATATGGCATCGAGAAAGTTCCTCTGCACTGCGAAGTTGACCTCGACGTTATTGCCGCCCTCGATGCGCACGAGCGGCTGGTTGCCGCGCCACCAGATCAGGTAACGATTCGGCAGACCCTCCGTTCCGGTGTTCGGATTGAAATATCGCCAGCGGTCGCCATCGTGCACTTCGAGCCAGGGCGTCGGTTCTACCTGCCGTTGCTGGTCCAGCAGGACGATGCCGCGGATCATGCGCGCCGGAATCCTCGCGGCCGCCAGCACGGTTGTAATCGTCTCAACGAACTCCGCGGGTGAGCGTGCCTCGGCCAGCAACAGTTCGATGTTGGCGCCGGGCGACGGGTTGTTGCAGCGCCTGAGCAGTTCGGTCGTAAAC
The DNA here is from genome assembly GCA_041598995.1 of Woeseiaceae bacterium. Taxonomy (GTDB): domain Bacteria; phylum Pseudomonadota; class Gammaproteobacteria; order Steroidobacterales; family Woeseiaceae; genus SZUA-117. The sequence continues at coordinate 95,524 of JBFHXJ010000001.1, forward strand.
GACGCCGGGTCGGCAGAATGATCGCGGACCTCCTGCACGATGACGTCGACCGCGGTCTTCAACGGCTCGGCGATAACCGGCGGCGGCGGGAACGGCGGCGTCGTATCGATCTGCTCGCTGGACGGATCCTCGTAGACGACCCGGCGGTAATAAAGCGTCTGCATGCCGCTCGTGCGCCGCACCGCCCATTGAGCCTCGCGCCCTCCGGCCGCGTAGTTGACGCTGAAGCCGTAGCCTTTGGAGACGTTGAATTCCCGCAAGGTGCGGAATCCCGGCGTCAGAGTCGGTATCTGCAAGTTCGCCTTGATCGAGCCTGGACCGGCATCGAAGCGAATCGCGGTCTCGACCGTCCAGACCTCCTGTTGCCGGTCGTCGGTCAACGGAAAACCCAGCACTTGCCACTTATAAAAGAAGGTGGCCAGGCCGATGCCGGTCAGGACAGCGGCGATGATGAAGACATAACGCTCGGTCATTGCGTGCTACCCGCCCGTTCCTCGAGACTGACGCATGGAGCCCCCCTTGCCGCCGTGTTTTTGCCTGTAATGATGTGGCGGGCTTTTGGTCCGTTTTGCTAAGCGGTGGATTTTACACTGAAAGTCGGCGGTTTATTTGGCATAAGCCGGCAAAGTAATAAAAACACCGCGGCCGCGGTCCTTATTAATAAGGTCCGGTCCGCCGGGTCGTGAAAGTGTCCGAAAACATTGGATCGGCCCGGCATTTATTTGGGGGAGGAAAAATCATGCGACGACTGGCGTTGCTCGCGCTGCTGGTGTTCGCGACCGTTTTGGCCGAGGCCCTCGACCAGGGGCAGCCAGCGCCGGGCTTTACCGGCAAGGACTTCTCCGGCAATGACATTTCATTTCCGTCGTTGATCGACGGTAAACCCACGGTCATGATCTTCTGGGCCACCTGGTGTCCCTACTGCAGAGCGTTCATGCCCTATCTCGGCGAGATTCAGGCGGACTACGAAAACCAGATCAATATTGTCGCGATCAACGCCAAGGAACGCGGCCACGGTGATACCAAGGCGTACATCGAAGGGCTGGGCTACCCGGTCATCGGCGTCGCCGATGGCGACGCAATCGCCAAAACCTACGGGGTCGAATACATACCCGGTCTGATGATCGTCGACGGCGAGGGCTTAATCGCCTGGAAGCGGGCGTCGACAGAGCTGCCCGCAGGAAAGACCGTCGCCGAATTGTGGGACGGACAGGTTCGGAAACAACTGGACGCGTTATTGCACAAGGACTAGCGTCTCGAGTCACGTCACCGAACATGCATTGCCATTGCGTTGCAGTTCAGTTGGCGTGTCCCTGATCCGCGGAAACCCTGCTTCCTATAAACCCGACAATGAGGCCCGCGAGGCCCCAGGTAGCAACGGTCCACACAACTGGGATGAACTGCCGCAGGGCCGTTGCATCGACCATCGCATAGAGATGCAAGTGCTCGGGCAACGCTACCAGCAAACCCAGCCAGATCCCTGCGGTCAGACCTTGAGAGGTGGAATGTCGACCTGTCCCGAGCTTGTCCACCAGAATAGTGAGTAAGACTGCCGTCGCGGCAAAGGCCAGCAGATGAAATAGCGGTAAATTCTCGGCTCGGGAATTGGCGAATTTCTCGGCAAGGCCATCCGGGAAAACGGCAGGGAATATGAACGCATTCACCGCTATCAGGTAAATGAGCACGACTATCGCTGTCAACGTGAGCCACTTCGCGTTCATCGAGTTTCTCATATGCAAATTTCCCCCGTTCTCACGGCGTTACCGACGGCGAGCCTTGGCGAGCTGCGCAGCGTCGACGCCACTGTCCGACTCGAGCCCGGGGCTCGGCTTTGCGTCGGTAGTGGTCTTTCAGAACAAGTCTAGTCGAATTTCCGCGTTCGAGTGCGAAGCGGTCGATTGAAAACTTCGAGGATCGCGGGAATCAGAGGCCGTTCGGATTCGGATTTGACCTGCCAATCTCGAGCCGCAATGATTGTGAGCCAACTCTAAGCCACGCCATCGGAGAAGCAGCGGGAATGAGATACGGACCCGATTGGCTGCACGACAAGATTTCGTCCGGCGCGACAGTCATCATCGACGGGGCCACTGGCACCGAACTCGAGGCCCGCGGGGTGCCGATGAACGCAAATGCCTGGAGCGGTGAGGCGCTGTTGACGCATCCCGATGTCGTGCGACAAATCCATGCGGATTACATCGAAGCCGGCGCCGAAGTCATCATCACGAATACCTTTGCTGCGGGCCATCAGCTCCTTGCGCGGGCCGGACTTGGCGATCGGGTGGCTGACATCAATACGAAGGGCGTCGAGATCGCCATCGAGGCACGCAGCGCGGCCGGGCAGTCGCACGTGGCGATCGCCGGCTCGATGTCGCCGTGGATTCCCGCGGAAACACCGTCCTCGCAAAAGCAGATCGCTGACGAGTTTCGACGACAGGCCGACATACTGGCGAGCGCCGGGGTCGACCTCATTGCGCTGGAGATGTGCTCGCACCCGATCTACTCGCCACTGATTCTCGATGCCGCCGTGAAGACCGGATTGCCGGTCTGGCTTGGACTGAGCTGCAAACAGGATGATGACGGAAAGCTG
>JBFHXJ010000002.1:0-86718 GCA_041598995.1 Woeseiaceae bacterium
TACCGACCGGAATCGCCTGTACGTCGATTTCGATCTCCTTGTCCTTGAGCTTGCCTTCGCGCATCATCTTGCGAAATTTCTGGCGGGTCTCTGCATCTTGCGGTTCGGGCTCACTGCCCGTCGCGAATCCGACGCTGCGCGGGGATCTGGGCAGCAATGCGTCGAGAATTCTTTCTTCTGCGGCATCTTCGGCACGATGGCGGACTTTCGACATTTCTTCCTCGCGCGTCATCTTGACGGAAATGTCCATGAGATCGCGGATGATGCTGTCGACTTCACGGCCGACGTAGCCGACCTCCGTGAACTTGGTCGCTTCGACCTTGATAAACGGCGCCTTGGCGAGCCTCGCAAGTCGCCTCGATATCTCGGTCTTGCCGACGCCTGTCGGTCCGATCATCAGAATATTCTTCGGCGTTATCTCGCTGCGCAGCGGTTCATCGACCTGCACCCGTCGCCAGCGATTACGCAGGGCGATCGCGACGGCTCGCTTTGCGTCGTCCTGGCCGATGATGTGCTTGTCCAGTTCCTGGACAATTTCTCTTGGTGTCATTTGCGACATCTCGGTCCCGTCTACCCGCTGCGGGGAAGTTCCTCTATTTCGATGTTCTGGTTCGTGAAGACGCAGATTTCGCCAGCAATACTGAGCGCCTTCTCGACGATCTCCCGGGCGGAAAGATCGGTGTTGCGGATAAGCGCCAGCGCCGCGGCCTGCGCATACGGGCCGCCCGAGCCGATCGCCATCAGGTCGTGCTCCGGTTCGATGACATCGCCGTTGCCGGAGATAATGAACGATGAGTTGTCGTCGGCCACGCAGAGCAATGCCTCCAGTCGCCTGAGCCGTCTGTCGGTACGCCAGTCCTTGGCGAGCTCGATCGCGGCGCGGGTCAGGTTGCCGTACTGTTCGAGCTTGCTCTCGAATAGCTCGAATAGCGTAAACGCGTCGGCGGTTCCACCGGCGAATCCGGCGATCACGCTGCCACCGGCCAGTGTCCGGACCTTGCGGGCATTTCCTTTCATCACGGTATTGCCGATGCTTACCTGGCCATCGCCGGCGATGGCGACCTTGCCGTCTCGCCGTACCGAGACGATCGTTGTCCCGTGGAGTTCATACATCTGATTAATCCTTCGGAATTCCTGGACAAACTGTGGAAGCGGCCGCTCCCACATGATTCGATTCTGATAATTCAGCGTTTGATCTTGGCTCGTGCGCGCGGATGAGTCTGGTCGTATATCTGGGCGAGGTGCTGGAAGTCAAGATGCGTATAAATTTGGGTGGTGCTGATGCTGGCGTGGCCGAGGAGTTCCTGGACACCGCGCAGGTCGTGACTCGACTCCAGCATGTGTGTGGCGAAGGAGTGCCTGAAAAGGTGAGGATACACCTTGGTGGTGATGCCCTGCCGCTTTGCCCAGTAATCGACACGAGCCTGTACCGAGCGACGGCTGAGACGGCCGCCCTTCACGCTGACGAAGAGCGCCGATTCGTCGCGGCGGGCCAGCGTGACCCGTTCTTTCAGCCAGTCGACTATGGCCTCGAGTGCATATTTGCCCACCGGCAGGATTCGTTCTTTCGAGCCCTTGCCGGTGACACGGACCGTCGCATCGCGGATATCGACATCGCCGACATCAAGTCCCGTTAGTTCGGCAAGCCTTAAGCCCGACGAGTACATCAGCTCCAGCATTGCCTTGTCTCGCGTGACCAGCGGTCCCTTGCCCGAGATGTTGAGGAGGTGCGCCATGCGGTCCGCATCGAGATTTTCGGGAAGCCGCTTGCCCGATTTCGGTGCGCTGATCGATGCGACGGGATTCCTCTTGACGTGTTTTTCCCGCGCGAGGTAGGTGAAGAACGTGCGCGCGGCGGAAAGCTGGCGTTGGATGCTCCTCGGGGACAGGCCCTTGCGAAAGGAAGACGCCGCGAACGATCTCACGGCCTCGTCGTCGATTTCGGACCACCGATCGATGTCGTGTTTATCGCAATGTTTCTGGAGCGAGTGGAGATCGCGGCGGTAATGCTTGCAGGTAAGGGCCGAGAGCCGACGTTCGTATTCGAGGTGTCGGGTAAATTTATCGATCCAGCTGAGTTCGCTCTCGAGCACGATAAGAATCTGCTAGTAGCGCTTCAGGGCCTCCGCCACGAGTTCACCTATGCGCGTCAGAAAATCGATACTCATTCCAGGATGAAATCGATTCGCGTCCGCGCTGCCGACGGCAAGGAAACCGATCTTCGATTTCTTGCCCAGTGGAATGATGGCCGCCGAACCAATTTCGTCAATCTCCTTACCAAAGAGAAAGTCCCTCTGAGCATCACGGATCTGGCCGCATCGGGGACCGCTGCCCCGCAAGAACATATCGAAGGGTTTCAGGGACTCGTCGGTTCGATCGACGGCCCGGAAAAACCGGCCGGCATCGATATCTTTGTAATCATCAGGGTCGCCGAACATCACGAGTATCGACTGGTCGGCATCGAATGCCGTGCGCATGGATGCCTCGATGTGCTTCAGTGTTTCATTGAGGCTGGTCGCGCTGAGCATCTGTAGCGCGAGTTTGTGAATCTTGGTCGCCAGTGCATCGTTTGCTTTCGCGACCTTGATCAGATCCTTTAGCTGACGCTCGAGCTTCAGATCTTTTTGCCGTAATACCGAAACCTGTCGCTCGACGAGCGAAACGGTTCCGCCGGCCACATGCGGCAACCTGAGCGAGGTGAGGAGGGCACCGTGTCGTTCGAAGAAATCCGGATGATCCTGGAGGTAGTCGTGCACATCGCGTTCAGAAATTTCTTCCTCGATATATTCCGGTTTTCGCTGTGTACTCATTTTCCCCGACATCTCCTGATCAAGAATTGCTACAGCGATTCTGGCTTCCCGGGCAGCTTAGCACGACTCGCGCCTGCGCTCCGTCTGCCAGGATGCGCGGATGGACTTTTGCGTCCGGCGACGGTAGTTTACATAAACTTATAAGCACACCAAAAAAATACTCCCCCAAGGAATATCCATGCGGCACATTATGGTCATGAATGCCAAGGGTGGCTGTGGCAAAAGCACCCTCGCGACGAATATTGCGTCCTATTTTGCCGACGAAGGATACTGGGTGGCGCTGGCCGATTACGACCCGCAGCGATCCAGCGTCGACTGGCTGGACCGGCGCCCCTCGAACCGGCCCGAAATAGCCTGTGTCGAGGCATACAAGGACGGCCTGAAGCACGCACCGCGCAACTTCGACTATCTGATCATCGATGCGCCGGCAAGGTCACACGGCAAGGAACTGACCAATCTCGTCAGGCATGCCGAGACGATCGTCGTGCCGGTATTGCCATCGACAATCGACATGCAGGCGGCGGACCGGTTCATCCAGGAGCTGAAGTCCGTCGGCAAGATCGAGCGAAAGCAGGCAAAAATCGGGGTCGTGGCAAATCGCGTTCGTGAATACACGCTGATCTTCGAAGAGCTCGACGAGCACCTCACGGCAGCGAAAGTGCCCTATCTAGCGGCCTTGCGCGAAGCGCAGAACTACATACGCGCGTATACCCGCGGCCTCGGCATATTCGAATTGCCGGAATACCTCGCGTGGCCGGACTGGGAGCAGTGGGAACCGCTCGCCAGGTGGCTACGCAGCAAGCGCAGCCAGCCCTGAAAACCAGGAATCGCGGCTTCAGCCGCGATTCAATCCTGGCCCGAGGCTTTGTCGAGATGCGGGATTGCCGGCAGCGGCGAGCGGGCGACGAGGCTTAGTCCGGCCCGGTACGCGTCCGCTGCGGCATCACCCTCGCCGAGCCTGGTCAGGAGACGCCCGTACTCCTGGTAGGCTTCCGGACTCGGCCGGATCGAGATGACCGTCTCGAGGTAACTGCGCGCCTTGCCCCACAGCTCGTTGCGCAGACAAAGCCGCGCGGCGGCCAGCAACAGGTCGACATCTTCGCCGTGATGCTTGAGCCATTTCTCTGCTTTCTTCAGTTGTCGCGGCGCATCGTTCCCTTCGACGATGCCGAAAAGCCTGACGAGCTCCGGACGCCAGTCCCGCTTGAGCTCGGCGCCCAGGTCCTTTTCCGCCTTGTCGTGCAGTCCGGTCCGAATCAGGCCGTTGTAATAGGACTCCAGGATGCCCGAATCTTTTTTCAGATCTTTCGGTATTTCTTTCCAGGCGGCGAGCACCGCATCACCGTCGGCGGCGGCCTCGAGGCGCTCCCTGAAAACCCTGAGCGACCAGCCCTGCAGCGTCTTGTCGTCGAGGCGGCCATGTTTTTTCAATTTCGGCAGAATTTCCGACAGGTGCTGCCAGTCCTCGAGTCGATGGTAAAGCCGACCTAACAGTGCCAGCGCATGGCCGTGATTGGGCGAGTTTTCCTCGATTTGCCGCAAGGTTGCGAGCGCCGGTTCGAACTGCCCCTGATCAAGCTGCAATTCGGCCTGGGTCAGTAACACCGCATTGGCTGCTTCGGGCAGGTTTTCGTAGGCCTCGCGCAGCCAGCGATCGCGACGTTCGTCCTGTCCCAGGAGGTGTGCGGCGCGTGCCGCCTGTAGATAGTTAAGGAGCGGGGCCTCGGAAACATCCGCGGCGCGGGAGAGCAAGCGCTCGCCCTTGGCGAAATTGCCTTCGGCCACCTCTATGACGCCGCGCGTCAATCTCTCCCCGGCACGGCTCGTGCGGAAGCGTCCGGCCACTTCGCCGAGTTTTCGTGGTGCCCGAATGAGTTTCAGGATCAGCCAGGCCGATACGAACACGAGTACGATCAACGCCAGCAGTATCGGTACCGACATCTCGATAAGATAGCCGCGGAAATTGATGACGACGTAACCGGGATCGGCCAGTAACAGACTGGCAGCAAAAGCGCTGACGACCAGCGCAACGATGACGAGCAGGCCGAATTTCATTGCGGAGGCTCGGCTGGCTCGATTTCCTGCGGTGCGTTACCGGGCGCTGTCCCTGTCTCGGCGAGCGTCTTGAATTGTCGCAGCAGGCGCAATGATGCCGATATATCCGGCAGGGACGTGGCAAACACGCTGCGGCGGACGCCGGCGATCGTCTGCAGTGCGCTTTGCACGGCCTGGCTGTCGGTGTCGAAGTACTCGTCGAGCCAGGAAGCGGCATCATCGAGGCTCTGGCGGAAGATACTCTCTTCACCCCGCAACACGGCAAGCCTTGCTGCCTGCAACTGCAATGCGAGGTTGGCCCGCAGGAAATACTGCGCTTCGGGCGCGATCAGCGGCTTTAATGCTTCGTCGGTGCGCCGTACGGTAACAACGCTCGAAAACGCGCTCCTCAACGAGGCAAGCGCGCGGTCTGTTCCGGTCAGCTCGGTCGCGACCGCCCTATCGTCATCGCCGGCAAGGTCGATTTCCATTTTGAGCGGCAGGGCGTCGACCTGGTCGGCAAGGCTCGCAAGCGCGAGCGTGATACCAGCGGTGTCGGGTCTGTCCAGTCGTTGCAGCGCACGCAACTCGTCGGACAGCGCGCGGCGCACATCGGTGAGGGCCGGATTGGCGAGATTGAGGATACGCTCGTCGGCGAGCTCCAACGCATGGCTCGCCAGTTGCGGGTTACCGGCAAGCTGCAGCTGGGCGTTGGCGAGCTGCATGTAATACTCGGCCTCGGCCAGCAGCCAGGCGTCGCGGGCGCCGGTGGAGATGCCCTGGAGCGAGGCGACGTTGCCCTCGACCGTCGACAAACGGCCCGTCAGTGAATCGATCTGGCCGGCACGCTCGTCGAGGCGCCGCCCGATGTTCTCCAGTTCCCTGTCGCGCGCGGCGAGTTGTTCGGAGAGCGCGCTCACGTTTTGCTGCAGCGAATCGATGGATCCCTGAAGCGCGCGGACCGTGGACGACAGCGAGGACAGCGCGGCACTGCTCTCGTCGGCCATGCCGGCGGTCGCGCGATCGCGCAGGTAATCCCAGCCGACCGCCGCGAGCGCGGCAACAGCGGCGAGCAGCCCCAGCCACGCGACCAGGCCTCCGCCGCGTTTGCGCGGCATCGCCTCGACGGGCCTCTGCGTCGCCGAAGGATCTGACACTTCGGGTTCCTTGTCAGGTATGGCGGACGCAGCGGGCTCTTCCGGCACGCTATCGAAGCTCGCGTCTTCGTTCGAGCCTTCGGTCTGTTCTTCTTTCACATTCGCAGTCTTTTTCTTCTTGCTCATGAATCCTTTCCCGATTGCACGAGCCGCATCAGCGTGTCGACGATCTCTGGCGCCTGCGGGCCGCTGGCGAGCGCTGTCTCGATGCCTGGAATCAGCTCGGAAGCCGTTTGTAACACACGAGCACTGGGCGCCACCAGCGTCACATCGGTCAAGGACGCCAGCGCGGTGGGGGGCAGGATTCTCAGCAGGCATTGCAGGGAGTCCACGCTCATGACGATCAGGAATCGGATGCTCCCCGCTTCGAGCGCCGACGCGACGTGCTCGAGTTCGGCTGGCGACGGCTTGTGGGGCTTGCGCTCGTAAACGCGCAGGTAATGCACGTGTGCCCCGCGCTCACGCAATCGTTCGGCCAGCAGCTCGCGCCCGCTCTGCCCGCGCAGGATCATGATATGGCTGCCGTGCACGTCGGATAAACCGGCGTGCCTCAGGAGGTGCTCGCTGTCGAAACCCGCGTCGGGAAAGATGTCGACGTCGATGCCCTGCGCCTCGATCGCGTCTTTGGTCGCCGGACCGACGGCGGCGATTCTGGCGCTTCGGCCCCTGGCGGCCGGCAGGCCGTGAACGACCGCGTTGCGGCTCACGAACACGAGGATATCCGGTTCAGGCAATCGCTCGAGTTCGTCGGCAATCTCCTGCACCGGGCGACCGACGATATCGATCGCCGGAAAGCGGATGGCGACGCCGCCCACGGCCTCGATGCCGGCGACCAGTTCCTCGGTGAGATGCGCTGGCCGCGTGACCAGTACACCGCAACCGGCGAGCGGCCCCGAGCTCACGATTGCGCCTCGGCGAGGAGATCGCCGGCGCCTCGCTCCAGCATTCGTGTTGCGACTTCCCGGCCGATCGCTTCGGCATCGCCTGTGGGACCGGTCGACCGTTCGCGGATGACCCTGCTGCCGTCGACCGAGGCGACCAGGGCATCGATAGTCAGCGTGTCTCCCTTGATGGTCGCGAAACTCGCCACCGGGGACTGGCAATTCGCGCCGAGCGTCCTGGCGACTGCGCGCTCGGCGCGGGTCGTCATCCGCGTTTCGACATGATCGATTTCGTCGAGCACCTCACGGATTTCGTCCCGTGATTCGGCGCACTCGATGCCGATGACGCCCTGGCCGGCTGCCGGCAACATGACACCGGGACTGAAGCGTTCACTGATCCGTGCGTCGAGACCGAGCCGCTCGAGGCCCGCGCAGGCAAGGATGATCGCCTGGAAATCGCCGCTGTCCAGCTTCCTGAGCCGGGTCGAGACATTGCCGCGCAGCGGAGAAACGCGGAGTTCGGGACGCAGGGCGAGCAACTGTGCTTGCCGTCGCAGACTGGAACTGCCTACACAAGCGCCGGCGGGGAGTTCGGCGAGCTTCTTGCCGTGCGCACTGATGAGTGCATCGGCCGGATTCGCCCGTTCGAGTACCGCGCCGATACAGAATCCCCGCGGCATCTCCGCGGGGACGTCTTTCATCGAATGCACGGCGATGTCCGCCTGTCCCGCCTGCATGGCGACTTCGAGTTCCTTGATGAAAAGACCCTTGCCGCCGACTTTCTGCAGGCTTTTGTCGAGAATCTCGTCGCCGCGCGTCGTCAGGGGCACGAGTGTGACCTGCTCGACCCGGGGCAGTTCGCCGAGCCTCGTCGCGACGAAGTTTGCCTGCCATAGTGCCAGCTCGCTCTTGCGCGTTGCGATGCGGATTCGCAAAAGCTCAACCTTTCTGCAATCGGCGCTTGACGTTGGTCAGATGACGCCGGCTGACAATCAGCGCCTCGGCATCGGCCGTACCGCCGTCACGGAGTACGACCTCTGTGCGCCCGTCTTCGGCTTTCTTCAGTGATTCGATGGCGTTGACGGCGACCAGCGCGCCGCGGTGAATGCGCACGAATCTGTCGTCGAATTCTTCCTCGAGCGATTTCAGGGAATCGTCGATGAGATCCTGGCCGTTCGCATGAGATACGCTGACGTACTTCTGGTCGGCGACAAAGTAATGTACGTCGGCAATCGGGATCAGTTTCATTTCGCCATGCGATCGCGAGCAGACGTGATTGCGGCGACCCGGAATGCCGGCCATGTCCGCAACGGTGCCGAGCACGTTGTGCGAGAGCCGTTGGGCGAGTTCCAGGGCCTGATTCAGGCGCCTGCGTCGCACCGGTTTCAGTACGTATCCGATCGCACTGGCCTCGAATGCCTCGATCGCATATTCGTCGTAGGCCGTCGCAAAGATGACGGCCGGCGGACTCTCAAAAGTATTCAGGTGATGCGCGGTCTCAATGCCATTCAATCCCGGCATACGAATGTCCAGCACCACGACGTCGGGCTTAAGTTCCGCAGCCAGCTCGAGCGCGCGCTTGCCATTACCCGCCTCGCCGACGACGGAATGTGCCCCGTCTTCCTCGATCAGTTGCCGTAATCGATCGCGCGCCGGCGCCTCATCATCGACGATTAAGATGTTCATCGCGCGACCTCGTCACACGGGAATTGCAGCCTGACGTTATAGACGTTGTCCTTTTCTTCCGCATCGACGGTTGCCCGATGGCCATAGGCGAGTTCGAAACGCTGCCGGATGTTCGCCATCGCCATCTTGTTGCCGCCCTCCTTGCGCGGCTGATCGGGTGCGACGGGATTCCTGACGATGATGCGCAGATCGCCGTCGACACGCCTGCCGCTGACTCTCACCTCGCCGCCTTCCGGCAGCAATTCGATGCCGTGGTAAATCGCATTCTCCAGTAACGGCTGAATCGTGAGGCTCGGAATCAGTGCCCGCATCGGCAGCTCATCGACGTCCCAGCGTACCGTCAGGCGATCACCCAGCCTGAGCTTTTCGATGCGTTGGTATATGGCGGCGACTTCGAGTTCCTCTTTCAACGTGGTGCGGTCTTTCGGTGCACTGAGATTCGCGCGCAACAGGTCGGCCAGGTCCTCGACTGCTTCCTCCGCCTGTTTCGGGTCACTTCGGGTCAGGGAAGCGATTGTATTCATGCTGTTGAACAGGAAATGTGGCCGGATCAGTGCCTGCAGCGCGCTGATGCGCGCCTGCGCTTCCAGCACGATGCTGCGTCTCCACTCGCTTGATACGTACAGATATCGCATCGTCAGCGCCATGACGATGGAACTGATCGCGAGCGTACGCAGGAGGAATTCGCCGTGCGTTGCGTCGATGATGACGGCTTCGCCGAACCAGACCGTCAGCCAGTAGGTCACCTCCGCGAGTACCAGGCAGACCACTTCGAGCAGCAGGAAGCAGATGACGAATGCCTGGGTATTGCCGAGTTTCTCCGCCCATGGCCGGATGCGGCACATCAGGGCAGCGCCCGCCAGCGCCAACCACAGCAGGAACATCGAGGTCTTTGCCAGTTCGGTCAGGAACGTGCCGGGCTGGTACGCGGCGAGGGTCAGCACGATCGCGACCAGCTCCGCGACCAGCAGCACGACGAGGATCGTGCCGGCGGCGCAGAAGTCGGGCAGATACGCCTGGGAATATTTGTCGTCGGCTTCCGGGGCTGAGGCCAACGCGGTCCTCCTCACGAATGAAGTCAGCATTGTACCGCGTCGCGTTAGGGTGACTCAGAGACAGAGGTCAGACCCAGACGGGGTCTACCCCATGTGGTTCCAACCGATGCTAGGAGTCGCAGTATTCCTGGACCTGGTTCTCGACGCGCTCGCGGGCTTCCTGCATCTCTTCTTCAGAGAGGTAGACGCGTTCGCCGTTCTCATCTTCACGATAAATGCGCCGGGACTGAACGAAGCGCTGCAGGCGCTCGCGATAGGTTGCGCATTTCTTGGCGCGCTCCGCGGCTTGTGCTGCCAGCTCCTCCTCGGTCGGCCCCTGGGATGCCACTGCGGCCTTCTCTTCGGTTTTCTTGGCCGCCGCCTCGGCGCGCGCCTCGACAGACGCCTGTACCCGCCCGGGATCGGTGCGCCGCGAGCGAATCGCGACGCGCTCGGCTTCACCGTCAACGGGCTTATCCGTGAAGTGGACATTTCCCTCTTCGTCCGTCCACTTGTAGATCTGGCCGACTGCGACGCTGCCGGTCGCCGTCAAGACCAGCATCGTGATGAGGGTAAGTGCAAGTCTTTGCATGATGACAATCCTTTCGACCGTGCCCCGGGATCAGGCCGGCGAGGCACAGACCCCCAAACTTCGGGGATATGATCCATGCGGTCCATTAGAACACGGAGCTTAGCCTATTGTTGTGTCGGCAGTCACAGGATGATTGCGGGCAGTGGCAACAAAAAAGGCGGGCCCTGAAGGCCCGCCAGATGGCCGCGGAAGACGACTGTGCGCGCCTGTCTCGACGCGGCCCAAGCCCTGCTGCGGCCGCACGGGGGACGGGCAACCGCCGCAGGCATCACTCTATATGGTCGAAAAGGCCATAAGTGGCGCCTAATCGGCCACTGCAAATTCCGGGTAGGCCTCCAGCCCGCACTCGGCGAGGTCGACACCCTGGTACTCGTGTTGCTCGTCGACGCGGATGCCGACGGATATCTTGATGACGAACCAGACAAGGAGGCTCATCAGGAATACCCACAGGAAAATGGACAGGAGACCGACGAGCTGAACCCAGAATTTCGCCGGCTCGTTGTAAATCGGTACGGCGAGGAGACCCCAGACGCCGACGGTACCGTGCACCGAGATGGCGCCGACCGGATCGTCCAGCCTGACTTTGTCGAGCATGACGATGGACAGGACCACGATGAGACCGCCCGCGCCGCCGATCAGCGTTGCACCGAACGGCGTCGGCGCAACCGGCTCCGCCGTAATTGCAACGAGCCCCGCAAGCGCGCCGTTTAAGGCCATCGTCAGATCGGCTTTGCCGAACCAGGTACGCGAAAGCAGCAACGCGAACACGAGGCCGCCGGACGCTGCCATGTTGGTATTGACGAACACCCTGGCAACGGCATTTGCCTCGTTGACGTCGCTGACTTTCAGCTCCGATCCGCCGTTGAAGCCGAACCATCCGAGCCACAGAATCAGCGTGCCCAGTGTCGCGAGCGGCAGGTTGCAACCGGGGATCGCATTAATCTGCCCGGCAGGACCGTACTTGCCCTTTCTCGCGCCGAGCAGCAGCACGCCGGCGAGCGCGGCGGACGCGCCGCACAGATGCACCATGCCCGAACCAGCGAAATCCTGGAATCCGAGTTGCTCGAGCCAGCCGCCGCCCCACTTCCAAAAGCCCTGCACCGGGTAGATGAAGCCGGTCAGGACCGCGGCAAAGACGAAAAACGACCAGAGCTTCATGCGTTCGGCAACCGCGCCGGAAACGATGGACATCGCCGTGGCGACGAAGACGACCTGGAAGAAGAAGTCGGCCAGGTCCGAATAATAGGTATCACCGCCGCTCGACAGCACGTCCGCTGCGGTATTGTCTGCGGCGCCCGTTAGCCCCGTCCCGAGCGTGCGCAGGCTTTGGAAAACCGCACCCTCGAATTCGCCCGGGTACATGATCGAGTAGCCGGAAAGCATGTACATGATGCAGGCGATCGAGTAGAGGCCGACGTTCTTGGTCAGTATCTCTGCCGTGTTCTTGGCGCGCACCAGTCCTGCCTCGAGCATCGTGAAGCCGGCCGCCATCCACATGACCAGCGCGCCCATGGTCAGAAAATAAAGGGTGTCCAGGGCATAACGGAGTTCCGTTATCTGTGCCGCGAGTGTTGTCAGGTCGTTCATGACTCTGCCCCCTCTACACCGCTTCCGGGCCGGTCTCGCCGGTTCGAATGCGAATTACCTGCTCCAGGTCAGCGACGAATATCTTTCCATCCCCGATCTTTCCGGTACGCGCCGTCGAGGAAATCGCCTCGATCACCCGCTCTGCGGTCTCGTCCGTAATCGCCAGCTCGATCTTGGCCTTGGGCAGGAAATCGACGACGTACTCGGCACCGCGATACAGTTCGGTGTGTCCGCGTTGCCGACCGAAGCCCTTGACTTCGGTGACGGTAATTCCCTGTATGCCGATTTCAGCGAGCGCCTCGCGCACGTCGTCGAGCTTGAATGGCTTAATGATGGCCGTGATCAGTTTCATTGCTTCATCCCGTGGTGGTACGGTAGCGGCCCGCGGCCTGGCTGCCGTCACGCCAGTCACTGCAGATTCCGTGCCGACAAGCAGAAGCCCCCTGAAAACAGATAGATAGGGCCAGGCGGCGGCGACCGCTGCACCCGGCTGGTGCAGGGATTCTTCGGATTGCCCCAAGTTGGTGAAAGGCGTGCATTTCTTTTCGCCGCGGACGGTTTCACCGCTGGCGTTTTGTCGGCGACTGCGGTAAGAACCGCCTATGGCAAGCGACAGCATCGACAAACTGGCGAAAATGCTCGCGGAGGAGTTGCCGCAGAGCCTGAAATCTGTGCGCGACGACCTGGAAGAGAATTTCCGGTCCGTGCTGCGTTCGGGCCTGGCCAGGCTGGACCTCGTCACGCGCGAGGAATTCGAGGTGCAGGAGGCGGTCCTGAAACGCACGCGGGAGAAACTCGAAGCGATGGTGGCGCGGCTCGAGGAACTGGAAGCCGGCACGAGCATCGGTAGAGCCGGCGGCACGAAGGCTAAGAAAAAACCGGCTGCAAAGAAATCGAAGAAAAAAACCGTCGGGAAGGCGGGCAGGAAAGGCGCGAAGAAAAACCCCCGACGCTAATGCGCATTGCCAGGGAGCGGCGATGATCCCCGAAAAAGCCGAAAAACCGTTCCGGTGAGCCTCGCCATACTGAAGAGCCGGGCGCAGCTCGGCGTGACGGCGCCGCGTGTCACGATCGAGGTATTTCTGTCGGGTGGCCTGCCGAAATTTTCGATTGTCGGCCTGCCGGAAGCAGCGGTACGCGAGAGCAAGGACCGCGTGCGCGGCGCGATCTCGAATTGCAAATTCGAATTCCCGCAGTCCCGCATCACGGTGAGCCTGGGTCCTGCCGACATGCGCAAGACGGGCGGCCGCTTCGACCTGGCGATCGCGCTCGGTATCCTGGCCGCGAAACGGCTCATACCGACGCGATGCCTGGACGGCTTCGAGTTCTACGGCGAGCTCGCCCTGAACGGCGACCTGAAACCGGTGCCCGGGATCCTGCCCGCGGCGATCCGCGCCGCCGAGGCACATCTGCCGATCGTCGTGCCGAAGGAGAACGGCGCCGAGGCGAGCCTGATTTCCTGCGAGGCCTATGTCGCCGCAAGCCTCCTGGAGGTGATCGCGTTTCTCCGTGGCACGTGCGAGCTCGCAAGAGCAGAGCTGTATCAAGAAACTGCGAGCGACTTCATCGGGCCGGACCTGTCGGAAGTCAGGGGACAGGGCATGGCGAAGCGCGCGCTGGAGATCGCCGCCGCCGGCCGCCACAACATCCTCCTGAGCGGCCCGCCGGGAACCGGCAAGAGCATGCTCGCGCAACGTCTGCCGGGAGTGTTGCCGCCGATGAGTCAAAGGGAAGCGATTGAAACCGCCGCAGTCGACTCCGTGCTCGGTTATTCATTCGACCTGTCGCGTTGGCGGCAGCGTCCGTTCCGCTCGCCGCATCACACGGCTTCGGCCGTGGCGATGGTCGGCGGCGGTTCGGATCCCAGACCCGGTGAAATCTCGCTGGCGCACAACGGCGTGTTGTTCTTAGACGAGCTGCCGGAATTCAGCCGGCACGTGCTGGAAGTATTGCGCGAACCGATGGAGTCCGGATGGATTACGATCTCGCGCGCGAGCCGCAAGACAGATTTTCCTGCGCGTTTTCAACTCGTCGCGGCAATGAATCATTGTCCTTGCGGTTACCTCGGGGATCCGACCGGCGAATGCCGTTGTACCCCGAGTCGCATCGAGAAATACCGCGGCCGCATTTCAGGGCCGCTGCTCGATCGAATCGATTTGCACGTGCAGATGCAGCGCCCGCCGCCGCAGGCACTCCGTCCCGACGCCCCACCCGAGGAGACGAGCGCCGCCGTAAGGGATAGGGTCATCGGGGCCAGATCGATCCAGCTAGAGCGCTCTGGCGTGTGCAACGCTGAGCTCAGCGGCAACGAACTCGGAAAAGCGTTTGCTGCCGAAGCGGCGAGCTGGACACTCCTGGACCAGGCCGCGGATAAGCTCGCGATGTCAGCGCGCAGCTACCAGCGCGTGCAGCGGGTCGCGCGAACCATCGCCGACCTGGCAAAGGAGGATGTCGTCAGGAGACAGCACATGGCAGAGGCGCTGGCCCTGCGCCAGGTCGCTCGACGATTCTGAGACAGGTACTAGTTCGGCAGCTGGCTCAGCATGTAATCGACGGCCGCGTTCACCTCGGCATCGGAGAGGTCGAGGCGCGCGCCCTTCGGTGGCATGTAGCCGGTCGATCCGGTGTAGCCCTCGATCGCGTGCCGGTAAAGTGTGTCCATGCCTTGTGCGATGCGCGATTCCCAGGCGGCCCGGTCATTCAGCATCGGCGCGCCGCCGATGCCGTTGCCGTGACAGACGATGCAGGCCTCGTTGAACACCTGCGGACCCGACAGCGTTGTCGCATGTGGCTCGGCCTGTGGCACTTCATCCACTTTCAGCTCGCCCGGACCGTGCTCTTCGCCGGGCAGTTTGACGCGGCCGAACGGCCGTACCCTGTCCGCAACGGTATCGTGAACTTCGTATTCGCGATCGTGAACGGTAGCCGTGAAGCGGTCGAGACTCGCGGCGAACTGGTAAAGAACTACGACCACGATGACGACGAAGATGACGCCTATTGTTCCGCTGCTGAATGTCGATGAGTGTTGCTCGTCGTGCTGCAAAATGCTGCTCCTGTCGATCGATTACCGGTCCGGAGCACCGGCCGGGAGCAGCGCATTATATATCAAGAATACGCGCGCCCCGCCGGCGCCCCGTTTCGCAGCGGGAAACAACCCCGGCTTATCGTTGAAAGCACGGATTGCAATGCCCGGGGGCTGATGCGAGAGTCACCGGTCCATCCCCGGCAATAACAAATCGAGAAACGGAATGAAACACCTTTTTATAGCATCGCTTGTAGCGGTCGCCCTGAGCGCCTGCGGCGGCACAAATGAAGACGCGACTGGACCGGCAACCGCGCCCGATGTCGTGCCGGCCGACCTGGTCCTGCGCGGTGGCATAGTGGCAACGGTCGACCCGGCCATCGGCAACGTCGAAGCCATCGCTGTAAACGGCTACCGGATTACCGCGGTCGGCAGCAACGAGCAAATCTCCGCCTATATCGGACCGCAGACCGAGGTCATCGAGCTCGATGGCCGCTTCGCGATGCCCGGCTTCATCGAGGGTCACGGGCATTTCATGAGCCTCGGCCGCTCCAAGCAGATTCTCGACCTGACCAAAGTCAGGAACTGGGACGAGATCGTCACGATGGTAGCCGGCGCAGTCGACAAAGCGCAGCCGGGCGAATGGATCTTCGGTCGCGGCTGGCACCAGGACAAATGGGAAAGCGTGCCTGAGGATGCGATCGACGGCGTGCCGCGAAATGACACGCTCAGTGCCGTGTCGCCGGACAACCCCGTCAGGCTGGGGCACGCGAGTGGTCACGCCGCCTTTTTCAACGATGCGGCGTTGGAAGCCGCCGGCATCACTGACGACACCCCCGATCCGCGCGGCGGCACGATCGTGCGAACGCCGGAAGGCCGCGCAACCGGGCTCATGCGCGAGACCGCGCAACGACTCTTGAATGACGTCATCGACGCCTACGAGGGCAGGTTGACGCCCGAGGAAACCGAGCGAGTGAACCGCGAGCGTGTCATGCTCGCCGGTGACGAAGCACTGGCCCACGGCGTGACCTCCTTCCAGGACGCCGGCTCTTCGTTCGAGACCATCGATTTCTTCAAAAGACTCGAGGACGAGGGCAAGCTGCCCATTCGCCTCTATGTCATGGTGCGGCGCGAGTCCAACGAGCTGATGGACCAGGCCTTGCCGCAATACAAGATGTTGCCGGAAGGCAATGATTTCCTGACCGTGCGTTCGATCAAGCGGCAGATCGACGGCGCGCTCGGCGCGCACGGCGCATGGCTGCTCGAGCCCTACGAAGACCTCCCGGATACCGCCGGCCTGGTGCTGGAAACCGTCGAGGACATCGAGGGCACGGCCGAGATTGCGGTCAAGCACGGATTCCAGGTCAACACGCATGCCATCGGCGACCGCGGGGTTCGCGAGACGCTCGACCTGTACGAACGGGTCTGGGAGCGATTGAACGTCGACGGTAAACCGCTGCGCTGGCGCATCGAACACTCGCAGCACATCGATCCGGCGGACGTGCCGCGTTATGGTGATCTCGGCATCATCGCCTCCGTGCAGGCGATCCATGGCACCTCGGACGGACCCTGGATTCCGACGCGGCTCGGTGACGCGCGTGGGAAAAGCACTTCGCAGCCCTGGCGTGACCTTTTCAATAGCGGCGCTATCGTCACCAACGGCACGGACGTGCCGGTCGAACCGATCGATCCGATTTCTTCCTATTACGCGTCGGTATCGCGCATGATGATCAATGGCAAGCGCTTCTACCCGGAGCAGGCCATGACGCGGGTAGAGGCATTGACGACCTATACGCTGAATAATGCGATCGCGGCGTTCGAAGAAGACATCAAGGGCACCTTGACGCCGGGCAAGTATGCCGACATCGTCGTGCTGTCGCAGGACCTGCTCACCGTCGAGGAGGACAAAATTCCCCAAACCACCGTTGACATCACGATTATCGGTGGCGAGGTCAGTTATCAGAGAGAGACGTAATGGCAGACATAGACGAAATCCTTGAAGACCTGAAGCAGAGGCGCGACGAGTTGCGCGTACAAATTAATCTCGCATCGAAAGAGATCAGGGACGAATGGGAGGAACTCGAGGAAAAGATGGAAGACTTTTCCGACAAGGCGAAGCAATTTGCGAATGACGCCAAACTCAAGCAAACCGGCGAGGGCATCGGCGACGCCCTGGGCGAATTGGGACGCGAGCTGAAGGTCGGCTACAAGCGGATCAGGGATGCCCTCCGCGACTGACCTCGTATGGGTAATCGTTGTTGTAGAAGCGGCTTTTTGTACAGGGACGTACTTATATCGCGCAGGACAGGATGTCCGAGAGCGATGTAGCCGGGATACTACTGTTTATTCCGGCACCAGCGCATCGCCGTATTCATGATGCGGCACGTGCAGAATCCCCTCCGTCGGTGTGTCCGGCTTGAATGCGGCGTGACAGCCTTCGCAGATGTAGACGAGCTGGTCCGCCGAGGCGCGTAGTCTCGCTTTATCCTGCGCGTCGATGGCCTGCAGGACCCGTTTGCTCTCGTCGATCAATTGAGCAGACCAGACCTGCCAGGCCTGTTCGCGCACCCATTCCATGTCCTTGCGGCCGGTGCCGCCGAGCGAGACGAGTGTCCCGGCGGCAAGCAGCTCGATGGCGAATTGCTTGGTTCGGAGCCAGTTTCGTCCCGTCAGGGTGTCGGCATTGGCTGCTTCCCAGATCTCGTGCGCGGACCAATCGACCATGGCAACCATGATCGCATTGATACTCGTCTGCATCTCGATGAATGGTCGTTCTGTCTTCGTTGGCTGCGCCGCGATGGCAATCGCTATCGACGCGATGATCAGCGTCAGTATCTTGAATGCGGTGCGGGCGCTCCCGGAAATAAGTCGAATGAATCGGAGCATAGAATTTTCCCTTTCGGCGCCGCGACGGGATCATGGCATGTTCCTGCGGCGCAAAATCATTTAGCCACGGCATGCTGCAGTTATCCCTAGGTATTAACCGATAACCGCGTCTGTCCCACCCATGGCAACCCGCCATCACACCGGCTCACACTCCTTTATATATAGAGTGACGAGGAATTCGGGCTACAATGAGCCGAAACACCAAGAGCGCCCGTAGCTCAGCTGGATAGAGTACTGCCCTCCGAAGGCAGGGGTCACAGGTTCGAATCCTGTCGGGCGCGCCAAAATCAAATGGGCCCCACAGGGGCTCTTTTGATTTTGGCGGGTCCGGCAAAGGATGAGAACCTTCGTTCGACAAAACGCGTCAGCGTTTTGGGCGGAGGCGCGTAAGCGCCGACGGGCCGCAGGCCCCGAAATCGCTTAGGAGCGATTTCGGCCAATCCTGTCGGGCGCGCCATTTCTCTCGATTGACGGCGCGTAAGTAGTTGTTTGTTGGTAAACGACTGGAGACGCCCGCGGACGATATCTAAAAGCGAATTACAACTGGCCTCAACTGAGTCCGGCGAAATTCCGGCAGAGGCTAAAGACTTCGATGCAAGAAAATCGAAAGTTCGGTCTTGTGCCGGGCTTTTTTTTTGCGCGTGAAAGTAACCCGCTGAATGACCGCGTTACCTACAGAAGCAGACATTGGGCTAGTATTGTGCCGAAGGGCTGCTAATGACCCAAAGCCGACATTCTTTGTGTCGGGGAAATGTCGGGCCGACACCGTGGCAAATACCGCAGTTTTTTCGAACAATTTCCATAAATCAACCTCTACGGCAGAACAATGATAGTCAGAAAGCTGAGATTGCAACGAGGCTGGACACAGGAACACTTGGCAGAACTGTTGGGTGTGAATGTAAGGACTATCCAAAGGATTGAACGAGGTGGAAGGAGCAGTCTGGAGACCAAGTCAGCACTTGCGGCCGTCTTCGAGGTTGATATTGAAACCTTTGATGAAGGAGTTATGGAAATGGCTGAATCAGAACATATTTCCCCGGACGAGCGCGAGGCGATAGAAGCCATTAAGGGCGTAAAAGAGTTTTACTCACACCTCGGAATGTACTTAATTTTCGCGATTGTCTTTTCGCTTTCATTTGGACTCGACAAACCGAAGATTTTCTGGGGTGTCATTGGTTGGGGAATTGGTGTGGTTATTCACGGCCTAGTTGTGTACGAGGTAGTCAACATCTTTGGCCCAAAGTGGGAAAGACGAATGATTGAAAAACGACTTGGTAGAAAGCTATAGCTTTCATTCTTCGGCGTCCGGTTCTGGCCGATTGCAGACAGTCCGACTGACGGATTTTCGACTCTCTGAATGACCGCTATTGGCGAAAACGGTCAGTCAGCTTTCCATTGCTGAAAATTCCGTTCGAATGTCTGCCGACCTTAGGCAGTGCTTCCCTCGAGAAATTCAAACTTAATCAATTGCTAAGGGACTGCTCGGCGGCTAGTGCCGGTGTTTTGCGGGTGATTGACGACGTATCGGCCCGGTCCGGCGCATTCACCCTGGCGTCTTCGGAGATCTGTGCTGCCGTTTGAACGAGCAGGCCTGTCTCGCCGTCATCCCGCCGCGCTCTTGATCGACGATGGCGCGCCTTCGTTTTCTTCCCTGATGCATTTCTTCAAGGTCTGACGGAAATGGGAGAGCGCCACGTCGGCTTCCAGGGCCCGCATGCGGAAGGTCGGATCGCGGTCCAGCAGAACCTGCTGCGCCTCTATGATTGCCTTGTCTTCGTGAAAACCCTCGATGAGGCTGTCGCGCAACGATATCGCAATGTTGGGGTTGTCGATGTCGAAGTTGTGCAGGTAATTCCAGAAGAAGTGGGTCGTGGAGCGCGTCTCCGGCGTCATGTACTGGGCGTTCCGGAACTGACGCACGCCCTCCAGATCGCCGTTTTCCTTGCCCGACCCCGCCGGCACGAACATGGTCTCCATCAAGAAAATGCCTGGTATATACATCGTCACGCAGTTGCGACGATCGAGCCGTGAGCCGTGCTCCGAGGGCGGAATGACTTTCTTCAGGTACGGCGGCGGGTCACTGTCCCTGTGCCAGCGTTCGAGCCGAAAGCCCTTATCGAGTCGTTCGATCGCGGCTGGCTTTGACTTGTAGGCGTATTCCTCCGAGCCGCCGAGTGTGTTCGTATGCACGAACGCGAGATGGGCGAGATCACTCAGGTTGTCGACGATCAGCAGCCAGTTGGCGTCGTAGTAGAGGTAGGCCGGCAGCCCGCGCCATTCGGGATCGTGCAGCGGCGGGTAATCCACGATGAGGTCCGGGTCGGCCAGTGCCGGATCGCCCATCCATATCCAGAGCAGGTGACCCCGCTCCTCGACCGGGTAACTGTGCACTTTGAGCGTCTTCGGAATGCGTTCCTGTCCCGGCACCTCTATGCAGGTGCCCGACGGGTCGTATTTCATGCCGTGGTACATGCAACGCAGGCAATCGCCTTCGATGCGTCCCATCGACAGGGGTGCGCCGCGATGGCAGCAACGGTTGTCGAGCGCGACGAATTTGCCGCTTTCGCCGCGGAACAGGACTACGGGCTTTTCGAGAATCGTGCGCGCCAGCTTGCGGCCGTCGATGAGCTCGTGATCCCACGCGGCCACATACCAGCAGTTTTTCAGGAAGATCTGATCGCGGTTCTCCATCGTGGCCTCCCGTGACGGCCAGTGGCGTTTTCCATTCAGCCACAGCCGTCCGATTCGGGTCAAGCAGTGAATATTCAAGCGACTGCAATGTATTGAACTGCAGTTTGATTCAGCAATAGGTACCTCGGTCGGCCCATTCCTATCGTATCGAACATCATATTGTTTGCTTTTGACGGCTTTTGACGAGCTTTGGCTCGCTGAGATTTAAGTACACAGGCTATGTGACCATGGGATGCTCTGTTGCACGGCGCCGGCGCTCGCCAAAGCAAGACAAGCGCTCGCACAGATCGAACGAATGCGCAACAAGAATAAGGCGAGTCAGACAGCATTCGGAGCCTGCCTCAACGTAAGCGCTTCCACGGTACAGAAATGGAAACAAAGAAAAAAATAGCCCAACGAATCTTGCTTAAAGCTGTTGAACGTGGTTCAGCAAAACGGCCCGGAAGCCCGCGGCTAAGGAACAATCCGCACGACAACACCAGACAATCGGATTTGATGGCTTATCAACGACACTGTGTGAGAATTGTGTGACTCAGCTGTGCATCGTTGTGCAAAGCACTGCGATTGCAATGGGCACCCTGCCGGCTAAAATTAACTAATTCAGCTAGTTACGATTGAAATCGCGTGCTCCGAAGGCAGGGGTCACAGGTTCGACAAATCGGCAGGATTGCCGATTTGGATCGCGAAGCGACCCGAGCGAAGCGAGGGCGAAGGCCATGGATAAGCCGAGCCACAAATTCGCCGGCAGCGAATTTGGACGCCGAAGGCGCCCGCAGGATTCACAGAGCATTACGCCATTGCGTTTCCACCCGGCTCCTGCGCCCGCGGCCAGCGGCCGGGGCACCAAATTAGGGCACGAGGCCCCGGATGCGATCCGCAACCAACCCGTTGGCGGGGCATTATTCCTTTATAAATCATATAGATGTACCACGCAATGCGGTCGACTGCGGATTGTTACAAATTTTTTATTGACAACGCTGTCATTTTTGGATTAAAAACATGACAGCGTTGTCATTTTAGTGTTGACAGCCAGAAACGATGATTTCGCATGAAAGAATATGGACGGTCCGCGAGACGTCAGATAAGTCCAACATGATTTTGGGGACTACAGATATGAACATTTACAAGTTAATCGCGGTGGTTTTGGCGACAGTCATTACTGCATATGTTTTGCCGGGTGAGGCAATTGCGCAGCAGGCAAATCGTGTCGCGAGCGATGGCGCTGTCGAGGAGATTATCGTCACGGCGACGCGGCGCGAAACGCTGCTCATGAAAACGCCTATTGCTGTGACGGCGGTCGACCAGGAAACACTAAACCGAAATGGTATTCAGAGTGTCTCGGGTCTGGCGAACCTGGTTCCCAATATGGATATCGCGACCATCAACGGTCAATCCACACCGATTATTTCGATGCGCGGTGTTCGCTCAACCAATGAAACCGAGCTTGGCGATCCGGCGGTCGGCGTACACCTGGATGGCGTTTACTCGCCACGCATGCAGGGTTTTCTCGGCCTCATGTTTGATAACGAGCGCATCGAGGTATTGCGTGGACCGCAGGGCACTTTATTCGGTCGCAATTCGACTGTGGGCACGATCAACATCATTACGGCCAAGCCTCACACGGGTGGATTCGAGGCAAATCTGAGCGCCGGCGTCGGTAACTGGAACGGTCGCGATCTATCGGGAATGGTGAACATTCCGCTCTCTGAGACTTTTGCGATTCGACTCGCCGGTCGGTTTTATCAGCGTGATTCCTACATCGATGGTTACTGGGATCCTAATCAGTACGATCAGCGTTTGCTGCCTGACGGCGTTGCGGATGCGCCGGTGATTGCAGATGGCTCGTTTCAGGGTATTGGCGATGCTCGTACGCAACATTCCAACTGGTGGATCGATTGGGTCGGCGCCGACAACGGATGGACCGGTTACGACATTCGTGCGCTCGTCCCCGCAGACCCGGAAAACTTCTACCTGAACGCCGACGAGTTTGCCTATCGCGTCAGCGCTGCCTGGCAAGCACGAGACAACCTGTCCTTCGATCTGAGTTTTCAGCAGTACCGCAACGACAGCGCGGGCGGCATCGATCTGGTGAACTGCGATAAACTGCGCGGCCGTCCCGAGAGAGACGCCACCGGTGCATTAACCGGCAATCTCGCCGACTGCTCGTCGCTGTTCCCCGTAGACGACACCTATCAGGCAGTCGTCAACGTTCCCGGCAAACTGTTCCTGGACATCCAGTATCTGCGTGCCCGGATGGACTGGGACATGACCGATAACATGACGTTGTCCTATGTCGCCGGTTACGAGAACCAGGATCGCGAATCCGCGCAGGACATGGAACAGAGCCTGAATGCCTGGGACGGTTCGATGTTCTTCCTGCCTGGTACCGGTTCCGAGTCCTCGTCACATGAAATCCAATTGCAATCGGAAGGAGAGCGTTTTTCATGGGTCGCAGGTGCGAATGTCTTCGAAGAGACCACGGTCACGAGGGGTTTCTACGACAACCCGATCAACGACAAGGCATTTTGGAACCAGGGCGACCGCTCGACCGACGCCTGGGCACTGTTCGCGCAGGGAACGCTGGCTATTACGGACAAGTGGCACCTCACGCTCGGTTATCGCCACAGCGATGAGACCAAAGAAGATGTCGGCGGTGTTACCTACAGCTGCACCAACGACAACGGATGTGCGCCCGGTTGGTGGATGCGCGAGACTCTCAACGCACTTCCGGCTGATGCCTGGTGGGATACGAGCATTTATCCTGATGCCAGCGGCAACGACAACAAGGGATCCTGGTCGCATAATGACTGGCGAGTCGGTGTCGACTACGATCTAACCGATGACACGATGCTCTATGCCTACGTTGCTTCGGGATTCAAGGCCGGTGGTATCGGCGACGTGTTTCGCGAGACCAACCCGCGAACCGGCGAGCTGATCGAAGTACAGACCTCGTTCGATCCCGAAGAGGTCATCACCTACGAGCTCGGTGTCAAGTCGTCCAATCTTGCTGACGGCAAACTCGACCTGATGGCCTCGTATTTCTTCTCCGATTATACGGACATGCAGTATGCGTCGGTGGGCGCGATTGCCCTGACGGATCGCTGGGTGGTGCTGCAAAACCAGGACGGAACGCTGATACTGGATCCTGATACGAATGAGCCGGTATTCGGTTGGCGGACCGCCCCGATCATTGCGTACTTCACACAGAATGTACCGGGTGCCGACATCCAGGGTATCGAATTGGAATTCGACTGGAGTCCTTATGATGGCGGCAGGCTCTGGGGTTATGCGACGTGGCTCGATACAGAGATCACGGACGATTGGATTACCAAATGGAACTACGACGCAGTCGCCTATTTTGGCATCACCTACGAAGAGTCGATCGATCCGACCAATCCGATTCTCGAGACAAACCTGAAGGGCAACGAGCTTGCGGTTTCTCCGGCCTACAAGCTGAATCTCAACTTCGAGCATACCTTCGAGCTCGGCTCATTGGGCACGTTAGTGCCGTGGATCAATGTTCACTGGGAGGACGATGCCTACCTGACCGTGTGGAACGTCGATAGGCATATCGACGACATGGACTTCGTCATTCCGGATGAGGACATCCGTTTTACGGACGATCGGCGTGATTCTTTCTACACGGTAAACTCAACAGTCCGGTTCTACAGGAACAACTGGTACCTCGAGGCGTTCGGCTACAATCTGACCGACGAGGTCGTGCAATACTGGGGCGGCGCTGCAGAGGGTGTCGCGAAAGGAAGTTTCAGCACGCCCCGCACCTACGGCCTGCGTTTTAACATCGACTTCGAGTAATTTTTGCCGACAAGGGGCCGTCGCAGGTGCGGCGGCCCCTCGTGCGGGTCGCTATTGTCATCTGGAACGGCAGACCCGTGAATGCAGGTCGTGCCCGCATGCTTCCGACGATGAAACGGAGTTCAAATTGATTCGCGCAATTTTCGCAAGTTGCCTGGTAGTGGCGTTTTCATCATGCGGTGGCGACGTCGCGCCAACGGCAGGGTCTCCCACAGATACTTACGCTGCCGGAACGGTCGACTCAGCTTGGCCGCAACTTCGCTCCCCGATAGCTCGTGATCCACAGATTGAATCGCGTATCGATGCGCTGACAGCACAGCTGTCGCTGGAGCAAAAAGTGGGCCAGCTGATCCAGGCGGAGATCCAGTACATCACGCCCGCAGAAGCCCGCGACTATCATATCGGTTCGATACTCAATGGCGGCGGGTCCTTCCCCGGCAAGAACAAACATGCATCCGTGGATGATTGGGTGGCGCTCGCCGACGCCTTTTACGAAGCTTCGATGGACACCAGCGGCGACAGACTGGCGATCCCTATAATCTGGGGCACGGATTCCGTCCACGGTGTGAACAACGTGTTCGGGGCAACGATATTCCCGCATAACATCGGCTTAGGTGCCACGCGGAACCCGGAACTAATCCGGAAGATCGGCGCAGTCACGGCCCTTGAGACCGCGGTCATCGGCATACCTTGGACCTTCGCACCCACGCTCGCGGTGGTCAGGGACGATCGTTGGGGCCGTGCTTACGAAGGTTACTCGGAAGATCCGGCAATCGTCATGGCTTACGCCGCCGAGATGGTCAGCGGGCTTCAGGGCGTGCCGGGTACCGACGGCTTCCTGCATGACTCGAAAGTGCTTGCTACCGCCAAACATTTCCTCGGCGATGGCGGCACGGTAGGTGGCGTCGACCAGGGCGACAATGTCGCCGACGATTCGGAACTGTTCGAGATTCACGGTCAGCCTTACGTCGCCGCGATTGCCGCTGGCGTCCGAACGATCATGGTCTCCTACAGCAGCTCCCGTGGCCGCAAAATGCACGGCAACCCCTATCTTCTGACGGACATTCTGAAGGGCCGGATGGGGTTCGATGGCTTCCTGGTCGGCGACTACAACGGGCACGGCCAGCTGCCCGGCTGCAGTAACGCCTCCTGCGCCGCAGCGATCAATGCCGGCATCGACATGATCATGGTGCCGGAAGCGTGGAAGGAGTTCTATGCAAACACGCTCGCGCAGATAGAAGGCGGCGAGATTCCGATGTCGCGTGTGGATGATGCGCTGAGACGAATTCTGCGCGTCAAATTCGAGGCCCGTTTATTCGAAGCCGGCCGACCGTCCAGCCGCCGCTACGCTGGCCGAACCGCGTTACTCGGTTCAGCCGAGAGCCGGGCGCTTGCGCGACAGGCTGTTCGCGAGTCGTTGGTGCTGCTCAAGAACAACGATGCAATCTTGCCGCTCGCCAGAAAGCAAACAGTGCTTGTGGCAGGCAACAGTGCAAACGACATCGCGAGACAATCGGGCGGCTGGACGCTGACGTGGCAGGGTACGGATAACGAAAACGCCGATTTTCCCGGCGCGCAAAGCGTTTTCGGGGCTATCGAGGAGATCGTATCCACAGCGGGGGGCGTCGCCACGCTGAGTGTAGACGGTGAGTTCGCGCAAAAACCGGACGTCGCCATCGTCGTCTGGGGAGAGCCGCCCTATGCGGAATGCTTCGGTGACCGCAAACACCTGAATTACGATGCCAATGACCCGGCCAGCCTCGCCTTGCTGAAGAAGCTCAAGTCCGCAGGAATACCGGTAGTTTCCGTGTTGCTCAGCGGCAGGCCGCTCTGGGTGAATCCCCACCTCAACCAGTCAGATGCCTTCGTCGCCGGCTGGCTGCCGGGCAGCGAGGGCGCCGGGATTGCCGACGTGCTGTTCGAATCAGTGACCAATGAAATCAATTACGACTTCAAGGGAAAACTCTCGTTTTCCTGGCCACGCACCGTCCATCAGAACGCGCTGAACGTCGGAAGCGAACCGTACGATCCGCTGTTTGCCTATGGTTATGGACTGACCTACGGTGACGTCACGCAAGTTTCGAATGACTTGCCGGTCGACATCGGCGACGCCATCTTTGCACACGATACGACGCCTATGGGGGACTCCTGTGCCGACTGAGCAACTGCTGGTCGCTGACATCGGCGGGACGACCGCGCGCTTCGGTATCGCGACGATGCAGGATTGCCATACGCATATCGCCCACGAATGTGAGCTTGCGTGCGCAGAGTTCGCAGATTTCGAAAGCGCGCTCTCGACCTACTGGGGTACGTTAAACGGAGCAGAGATACGGCACGCCTGCATCGCAGTGGCAGGTCCCGTCAATCGTAATCCCGTTGCGCTCACCAACCTAGACTGGCAGATCTCCAGTGAAAAGATTCGCAGAATGTTCGGGCTCGAACGCATCGAGATCATAAACGATTTTGCCGCTATCGCGTGCGCCGTCCCTCATTTACCCTCGAACCAGTACAAAGTCATCTGCGAAGGAGAAAGGGTACCGGGTTCGCCTGTCGCAATCGTCGGTCCCGGAACAGGACTGGGAGTTTCAGCATTGCTGCCCTCAGGTAATGGCTGGTCGGTACTGCCCGGCGAAGGCGGACATGCCCTGCTCGCGAGCACCAGTCTGCTCGAGGCAGAAATCATTCGCCGCGTAGGCGGAGATCGCGGCGTAACCGCCGAGACCCTGGTTTGTGGACCCGGCATATTCCGCATCTATAAGGCGTTGTGCGACATTCGAGGGCGTGCCCCGGCTGCCACAGATCCCATCGGAGTCACACACGCCATGCTGAATGAGACCGATGCGATCGCTACTGAAGCGATGGCGGTGTTCTGCCGATTTCTCGGTGTCACTGTCCGCAACGCTGTCTTGACTTACAACGCATTGGGTGGCGTCTTCCTGGCGGGCGGCATCTTACCGATCATCGAGAGTTTTCTCAGCCAGAGCGAATTCGAGAAGTCCTTGCGGCAGTATGACAAGGAAAATGACTATCTGCGCGATCTGCCTGTGGCACTCTTGACGACCCGCAATGCCGGCCTGATCGGAGCGGCGTCGTGGGCAAGGAGCAACCAGCCGACTGTCACGTACGCAGCATAATAGTTACGCTTAATGGGCTGAGATAGTGAACGGAGAACATCATTGGCGGAAGTAACCATCGAAGACGTCGCAAGCCGCGCGGGAGTTTCCATAAAAACCGTTTCTCGGGTCATCAACCGTGAATCGACCGTTCGCGAAGCCACCCGGTTACGCGTCGAAGAGGCCATCAAGGATCTGGACTATCGGCCCAATCCATCAGCACGGCGCCTTGCGGGCCAGCGCTCTTTTCTCATTGCACTGCTATACGACAATCCGAGTCCGAGCTATGTCACGGATAACCAGGAAGGCGTGATTGCGGAATGCCGGGGGGCTGGCTACGACTTGCTGATAAATCCCTGCGACTACACGAACGAAAATCTGAACGCCGATATTCGCAGTTTCATCAGGAACACGCGGATCGACGGTGTCATTGTCACGCCGCCTCTCTCAGACATAGATAGCCTCATAGAGTCCCTCGAAGAATCCAGGATTGCATTTGTCTGCATAGCTCGCGCGAAAAGTGAGCCACCCGTCGATCGGGTTTGTACTGATGATGAAAATCTGTGCTCGCAGATGACCACCTATTTGATTGACCTGGGCCACAGGGATATCGCCTTTATCAAGGGCCATCCCGACCACAAGGCGGTCGGGCTGCGCGAAGTGGGTTTCCGGCGTGCCATGCGGGACGCCGGCCTGGTGATTCGGGAAGATCTCGTCATACAGGGATTTAACTCTTTTGACTCCGGTCACGAGTGCGGCAAGAAGCTACTCGAGTCCAAAGATCCTCCGTCGGCCATATTTGCGGCGAACGACGACATGGCGACAGGCGTCATCAAGGCGGCTTATGAAAAAGGATTGAACATTCCTCGACAGCTATCGGTTGCCGGTTTCGACGATGTCCCACTGGCGACGCAGGTCACACCGAGCTTGACCACGGTAAGACAGCCGATCCGTGACATGGCGATTACCGCGGCCGATATCCTGCTGGCGAAAATCGCAAACCGGAAAATTCCGGTCCGCCTCGTTTCCATCGAAGGCTACATTATCGTCCGCGAGTCCACTGGTGTTTATTCACCGGGGAATCGAGTCTGACGATGCTGACTTCGATCGATATTGGCGTCGTTGTGATCTATGCCGTAGGTCTTTTCCTATTGGCACAATGGGTGTCGCGCGAAAAATCGGGTCACAAGAAGGATGCGCGGGATTATTTTCTGGCCGGTAGCAGCCTTCCGTGGTGGGCGATCGGTGCATCATTGATCGCAGCCAATATTTCGGCCGAGCAGATTATCGGCATGTCCGGCTCCGGTTACGCGATCGGCCTGGGCATTGCGTCTTACGAGTGGATGGCTGCCATTACGCTGATCCTGGTTGGAAAGTTTTTCCTGCCGATATTCCTGCGGCGCGGCATTTATACGATGCCCCAATTCCTGGAGCAGCGATACAACCACCACGTGCGCATGGTCATGGCATTTTTCTGGCTGGGCGTTTACGTATTTGTCAACCTGACCTCGATTCTGTGGCTCGGGGCGCTGGCGATTAACACCGTAGCCGGAATCGAACTGGTTTACGGTCTGATTTGCCTTGGCGTTTTCGCCGTCGGCTATTCGCTCTACGGCGGTCTCAAGGCGGTCGCGTTCACCGACATCATACAGGTCGTTTTGCTCGTCCTCGGTGGCCTGCTGATCGCGTGGATTACGCTGGATCTTGTCGCAGACGGGGCAGGCGCGCTGGCCGGTTTCAACGAATTGACGAGCAGGGTGCCGGAAAAATTCGACATGATCCTCAGTCCGGATAACCCGAACTACGTCAACCTGCCAGGGCTGTCGGTGCTTGTCGGCGGCATGTGGATCATGAACCTGTCCTACTGGGGCTTCAACCAGTACATCATCCAGCGTGCCCTCGCCGCCAGCAGTATCGCGGAAGCGCAAAAAGGAATCGCATTCGCGGCTTTTCTGAAATTGTTGATGCCGGTCATCGTCGTACTGCCGGGCATTGCTATTTTTGCGCTCGAGCCGGCGCTGGACGCACCGGACCAGGCTTACCCGGCAGCAATGACGCTATTGCCGACCGGAATCAAGGGGCTCGTCTTTGCCGCGTTGCTGGCGGCCATCATTTCGTCGCTGGCGTCGATGATCAACAGCATCTCGACGATTTTCACGATGGATATCTACTCGTCGCTGGTGCCGGCAGAGAAGCGAAAAGACCTCGTGGCCGTCGGCCGGACGGTAGCCATGAGTGCCATGGCACTTGCGATGATTTGTGCGAAACCCTTGCTCGGCAATTTCGACCAGGCGTTTCAATATATTCAGGAGTTCACCGGCTTCTTCACGCCCGGCATCGTCGTGATTTTCCTGCTGGGCATGTTCTGGAAAAAGGCGACTTCAGCCGCCGCGCTCACGGCGGCCATAGGATCGGCGGTTCTGTCATTCGCACTGAAATTACTGTGGCCCGAGTTGCCATTTATCGACCGGGTAGGGCTGGTCTTCCTGTTGTGCACGGCGATTGCCATCTTGATATCAGTAGTGCAAGGCAACCGTGTTCAGGCCGACGCTATCGAGCTGTCGGACATCAGTTTTGCGACCACGAGGGGATTTAATGCTGCGGGCGTGGCCGTCGCACTGATACTGGCCGGTCTTTACAACGCCTGGTGGTGATGGAATAGCCTTCCCTGGAAGCCATTAGACAAGCCTGTCGGGCGCGCGGCCCGCGTAAAGCCTCCAGCGCGTTTGTTTAGTTGACTCTTAACTATTCCACCCGGGGGTCAATCCTCGTCCTCAGCTATCGGAAATAGCAATCCGGGAAGAAAGCATCGCCTTCCGCCTGATTCTGACCGGTTGCCGGCAAGGCGATGCTTTGACTGTGCGAGCGGAGGGTGAGCGAAGCTACCCTTTCGCGCGCGCGAGCAATCCCATCACAACCAGTCCGATGGCCATGCCCTGGATGCCGGTCGCCACGTTATCGAAATACGAATTCAGCCAGGCGCCGACGGCAGGGACGTAATCCAGGGAATTGGCGATCGTCGCCAGCGTCGCCGCTACGACATATATCAGTATGCGCTGGGAAAGGTCCGGGTAATTCACCATCACGCCACCGACAATGCCGACGACGACCAGAATCAATCCCCAGATGTTTGCCCCTACGGGGATTTGCGGTATGGACGCCAGCAGAGCGACGACGACCAGGGCGATAACGTATATGCGTTCCTGATTCATGAGAGCCTCCCTATTTCTGTTATTGTTTTCCCACCCGCAACAGGGCACATGAATAATCACGAGTGGTTAACTACTTCTAGCACAATTTTCCCCGTATAGCGTGATTTCGGAACGACAGACGGGTGACGGCAGGACCGTTTCGGACCCGAAACGGTGAGAATTGGGGGCGTATGTCCAGGTTCTCTTGTGTATTGCCCGCCAGTGATCGATCAGCACTTATGACGATCGTCACGCTGCTGATTCAGAGAGATTTCGGCCGATCCCCTGGAGCAAAGCGGCGTAGGTATCGTCTGTATCACGGCGAATTCGATCGCTTGTGTTACCAACGGCGACGGCGATCGCGCGAGACCCGGTGCCAGAGCTCCGATGCGTGCCTTTTCTGGCGCCAGCCGTGGTAGGGGTGTTTGTCGAGCAGGCGGTTGTCCTTGAAGAGAAGAATCAGGACCGCGCCAGCGACGAAGCCGCCGACATGTGCCCAGAACGCGACGCCGCCGCCGGAGACGCCAACGGACATCAGTCCGCCGAGAAACTGGACGATGGCCCAGTAGCCGAGCATGAATACCGCGGGAACGGCAATGGTCGTGATGAAAAAACCGAAAAAGATGAGCATGTGTACGTGTACGCGCGGATACAGCAGGATGTAGGCACCCATGACGCCGCCGATCGCGCCCGATGCGCCGACCATCGGTATCGGTGATGCCGTATTGGCCGTGATCTGCGCGGCGGCCGCCGCGATCCCGCACAGCACGTAGAAAACCGCGAAACGAAAGTGACCCATGGAGTCTTCGACGTTGCCGCCGAAGATCCAGAGGAACCACATGTTGCCGATGATGTGCAGCCAGCTGCCATGCATGAACATCGACGAGAGCACCGTCAGCCAGGTTCCCTGGCCGTCGATGGGGCACGGCAGGCGCTCCGACAGCAGACGCACGTCGATGTTGCCGAAGAGGTCGCCGGGGATTAATCCTAAGCGGCAGACTGACCAGGTCAGCGCCGGCTCGCTGCCGAGGCCCTGGAAGAAAATCCAGGCCGCGGTGTTCATTGCGATGATAATGAACGTGACGAAAGGCACGTACAGTTGCGGATTGTCGTCGCGGATCGGAAACATCGGCTCGCGGGGCGTCAAGGAAAGGCATTGATGGTACGCGGATCGAAGGCCTGCGTCAGCGCGTCGTTGCGTAGGTACGTCGAGGCCCGATGCACTCTGAGTCGCGTATTCCTTCCGCCGCATTCGATCCGCCTGCACGGCTGAATGATAGGATGTTTGTAGTCTCCGTCGGGTCCGCAGGAATACCGGCGGATTTGCAGGAGGAAGTGAGTCAATGGCAAGAATCATCGCCGGCATCGCCGCGTCGCATACCCCCACGATCGGCTTTGCCAAGGACACCAAGACCGAGGACGACCCGGACTGGGCCGATGTCTTCAAGGTCTTCAAACCCGTACAGCAGTGGCTTACGGAAAAGCAGCCGGACGTGCTGTTCCTTATCTATAACGACCACATTACGTCGTTCTTCGTCGACCATTACTCGCCGTTCGTGCTCGGCGTCGACGATCGCTACGTCACCGCAGACGAAGGCGGCGGACCGCGCGAGTACCCGCCGGTTCCCGGACACGTCGGGCTGGCGCGGCATATCGCGAGCTCCCTTATGGCCGACGAATTCGACATCTCGGTTTTCCAGAAGAAGCCGATAGATCATGGCCTTTTCTCTCCGCTGTCTATGATGACGGACCGCGGTCAGGCGTGGAAAGGGGCGGTGATTCCGTTTCAGGTCGGCGTGCTGCAGTTCCCCATTCCGACAGCGCGGCGATGCTACAAGCTGGGCAAGGCGCTCAGGAAAGCGGTCGAGAGCTATCCCGAGGACCTGTCGGTCGCGATCGTCGCGACCGGCGGTCTGTCTCACCAGGTACATGGCGAGCGCTGCGGATTCAACAACACCGAGTGGGACATGGAATTCATGGAGCTGCTGGAAAGTGATCCCGAGGCGCTGACCGAGCTGACGCACGCGGAGTACGCCGAGCGCGGCGGGATGGAAGGCACGGAAATCATCATGTGGCTGATCATGCGCGGCGCACTGTCGGGAAAGATCCGCCGCGTTCACCGCGATTACTGCCTGCCGTCGATGACCGCCATCGGCACGCTTATCTATGAGAACGACGCCGCCGCCGATAAATCCGAGATCGAGAAGCAGTGCGAGCGTATCGGCCATCAGCTGAAAGGCGTCGAAAGGCTCGAGGGCACGCATCCTTTTACGCTGGAGGTGAGCCATCGCGCGTTCAGACTCAACGATTTCCTGCACCGCCTCGTGATACCGGAGCATCGCGAGCGCTTTCTGAACGATACCGAGAATCTGTATCGCGAGTTCCGCCTGACGGAAACTGAAAAGAAGCTCCTCGACGATAGGGACTGGATAGGCCTCATTCACTATGGCGTGATTTTTTTCTGCTTGGAGAAAATGGCCGCTGTCATCGGTCAGTCGAACCCGCACGTCTACGCACAGATGCGGGGCGAGACCATGGAGCAGTTTCAGGCATCCCGTAACGTCAGCATGCAGTATTCGGTCGCCGGCGGTCAGGAGGCGCAGAAACTCGCCGACAAGAGCTCGACTTGACGCGGATAGATGCGCGATGCTCAATGAGCACCCACAACGATTCGTCAGGAAATCATTTCAATACTGACCGGCGGTCATGCGATGATCGATAACTGATTCACTCTGGCAGGCAAGCTTATGCACGTCGCGATTTTTGGCGGTTCGGGATTCGTCGGCAGTTACCTGATCGATCATCTGCTCGAGGCCGGGCACGCCGTCTCATTGTTGGTCCGTCCCGGCAGTGAGCAAAAAGTGGTTCAGGCAGAGGCCTGTCGACTGGTCGCGGGCGACCTCGGTTCGCGGCAAGCAATTGATGAGACGGTCGCAGGCTGTGACGCAGTTATTTACAACGTCGGGATACTGCGCGAGATTGCGTCGCGGGGGATCACTTTCGAAGAACTTCACTATCGGACCCTGGTGCGAGTCGCCGAATCCGGAAAGTCTCACGGCATCTCGCGTTTCCTGCTGATGAGCGCGAATGGCGTCAAGCCGCAGGGTACCGCTTACCAGGAGACGAAGTACCGCGCCGAGGAGTATCTGAAAAAGGCGGGTACCGAGTTCACGATATTCAGGCCATCCGTTATCTTCGGTGATCCGCGCGGCAAAATGGAAATCGCAACGCAGCTCTATCGGGACATGGTTCGGCCGCCTGTCCCTGCGATCGGTTTTCATACCTGCTTCTCCCCGGGCAAGGGCCAGGTCATGATGTCGCCGGTCCATGTCGCCGCGGTCGCGCAGGCCTTCCTCGTTGCGCTCGGGAATCCTGCGACGATCGGCAAGACGTACACACTCGGCGGTCCCGAGACCTTGTCCTGGTCCGAAATGATTCAACGCGTCGCGCGCGCGATCGGGCGCAACAAGCTGGTTCTGCCGATGCCGATCGGCGTGATGAAACTCGCTGCGACTCTGCTGGATTGGCTGCCCGTATTTCCGGTCACGCGCGATCAATTGACGATGCTCGGCGAGGGCAATGCAGCAGCGTCCGCCGACCTGGAATCCCTGATTGGCAGCGCGGGACCGGCATTCCAGCCGGAAAACCTGCGTTATCTCGTCGCCTGAAACAAATTGTTACATCGGTATACAGATTCGAGATCAAGCCGATCCCGATCTTCATTACATTACTTCTTGACAGCAGCAGTTTTTGACAACGTCAAAGGAGTAGCAATGAAGGTTTCAAGCAGAAAGACGCTCGCCACGGCAATGGCGTTTATCATGGCCCTGGCGTTCGTGACGTCAATGGCCGCGATGAACGTAGCCGAGGCCGATACGACGGAAGGCGACATCGTCGACATTGCGGAATCAACATCGCTTCCGATGTCGTCAAGCTGAGCCAAGGCACATCCGTCAACGATGCGAATACAGCGCTCGAAACCAGGGACGAGTCGATTTGCACTGATGGCGCAACGGTTATCCTCATGGGCATTGCCGCCAGCAACGGGACGATCCGCGTTATCGATGCGGTCATCCCTCCCATCTGATCCCCCCGGAACCAGCGGTGGCAGACGGAGTTGCCGTCGCGGTTCATTCCTTAGGCCGATGCATTACCCGGATCCGGCCGCGCCTGACAATGCATCCATTCGGTGAAACTGGCATTCCGGTCACATTCAGGTTGGTGGTAACCCTCTAATATCTGGCGGGATTCCGGCTGGCAGGAAGCAAGCCGGACCTCGTAGCGGCGACAGTCACGGATCGAGACTGTCACGCACGAATGGAGCGACGGGCAGCCCGTTTGCGCGATCTTGACTGTGGTGGGATTCGATAGCCTGAAAAAACCGGTATTGATAACCGGCGCGCATGCGTCGCTCGCAGCGCCGCCCCGGCGCAAATTAATGCGCGCGCTGTGCCTGTTGCCGACTTTCCTTGTCCTGGCCCTGCCGTTGCCCGTTGCGGCGGCGGTCGCCGTCGACAACGTGACCACCGTCCAGATCCCCAGCATCAGTCTCAACCCCGTCACCTTCCTGCACACGACCTCGGGCACGGACCGCCTGCTGCTGGTGAGTGTCGCCAGTCAGCCGAACAACGACGACGGCGTCATCGAGGTGATAACCGGTGTCACCTACGGCGGTCAGTCCCTGACGCTCGTCGGTGCGCGGTCCGAATCGGACGACGCACGGATCGAAATATGGCAGCTGGTCAATCCGCCCACCGGCCCCAATCTCGTTTCAATAACCTTCAACGACGCCTTCGACGATCCGATCAACGAGGAAGGCGCGAGTGCGGGCGCGGTGAGCTTTACCGGTGTGCACCAGGGAACGCCGCTCGGCCCGTTCGCATCGGCAATTGCCAGCGGTATTTCGCCGATGACCGTCAACGTCAGCTCTGCGGGCGGTGAGCTCGTCTTCGATACCATCGCTAGAAAAGGCGCCGCGGCGACTGTCGGTCCAGGCCAGACCCAGCAATGGAATCTCTGTACGGACGGCGGCTGCTCGAACGTCGGCGGCGGCGCCTCTACCGAGCCCGGTGCTGCCAGCGTGACGATGTCGTGGACGCCGGACAGTGACAACTGGGCTATTGGTGCGGTGTCGATCAAGCCGGCGGCCGTCGGGCCGCCACCGGATGCCGGCATCTGTTCGAGCGGCGGCTTCTTCAGCGACGGTTTCGAGTCGGGCGATCTCGGCGCCTGGGACGGCTCTACCGCCGGGACGGGCGATTCGGTCGCCGCATCGGCGGAGCGGTCGCTCGCCGGCGCGTATTCACTGAAAGCCGAGGTCGACAACGTCCCGAGCGCGCAAGCGCGCGTGTTCAAGAACTTCGCCGGGCAGACGACGATTTCGGCGATCATCTACATCTTTCTCGATCCGGCATTCGCGATATCCAATCATGTCGAGGTGATGTATTTCACGACGCCGGGCCAGATCCTGACGGCGCAGATCAAAAACGACATGACGCTGAACCTGTGGAACGATTTCGCGCTGGAAAATTATCCGACCGCGACCACCATATCGGTGGGTGAGTGGCACACGCTGGAGATGCAGGCGGTCATCGATGGCACGAATAGCGAGGCGAGGTTATGGCTCGACGGCAATCTCGAGATCGAGCAGACCGGCATCGATCTCGGCACGTCTCCGATCACGCGGTTTATCACCGGCTGGCACTGGTCGAGTCCGCAGGACGAGGCCAACATTCTTTTCATCGACGATGTCACGGTTTGCACCCCGCTGGTGATTACGAAGGCGGCGTTCGACATGGATGGCGTGCCGATTCCGACCGGCGCGACGATCCCGAGTGGCGTCGGCTTCAAGTTTCTGCTGTACATCAACAATCACGGCAGCGCCGTCAATGACGTGAGTGTGCGTGACGTGCTGGACCCCGCATTCCAGTACCAGTCATCGACCACTCGCGTGGATAACACCGTAGGCGAATGCGCATCGGTCGCCTGCACGCCGGCGGAGGAACAGGTAATCTTCGACGCCGTTAACGCTGCAGGCACCTTGTCGGACGCAGTGGATGGCGACGTCGTGAGCTCTACCGGCGCGGGTTCGATCGTGGATGCCGGCGATCAGAACGTTGGCAACGCGCAGTTGAACATCAGCGCTGATGCGGTCTGGGCAATGCTGTTTACGATAAAAATGCTGTAGCGACAACCGTCGCGACGACAATTCGGCGGACGTCATTCATGCCGGGCGAGGCACGATTCCCTGGCGTTGCCACATCGCCAACAGCGCGGCACCGGAACGCGTCAGGCAATAGTTTCGAAAGCCGCCTGCCGCGGCTGCGCCATCGTCGACCAGCCCGTATTGCTTGAGTTTCTCGAGGCTCTCTTGCACTTGCCTGGGACGCTTCGTGAGCTGACCGGACAATTCCTCGGCGGTCAGGCCCAGTCCCGGCGGGATGGTCGAACCGAGATTGAGCACTGCGATATCGAGCTCGTCGAAGTCAACCTCCGGAATCGCAACAGGCTCACTTAAGAGACGACGTCTTTCCCTGACCTGCAATCGGCTCGTCACGTACATGTTGACACGACGCGCGCCGTAAAGCGCGTTGAGACAAATAGTTCTGATCACCTGGAAGACAAGAAATACGAGTAATGACCAGACGATTCCGGAGAGCATCGCCGGTAACGCGACGCCATCGTCGCCGTGCGTCAGCGCAAGGCCGGGAGCGTGCTCCGCGAACCAAGCCAGTAGCCAGGTGCCGGGCCACATGAAGATCTCGTACGCGGCGACGGCGACATCCTGAATGATTGCGGGCGCGTCTGTGGTCATCCTGACTGACCGGAACCACGCTTTTTTCCGCTAATCGCCTTCGCTCCGCAAAGGCGCGGCGCGCGGATCCGAACTCCATGTCGATACTTTTCGCACTATGGAGCCGCGTTTGCGGCTAATCTGTGACGTCGGTCACAATTTTGCGCCGATACTGGTCGACCAGTACCGGATCGATTTGAGGCGTGGATCACAGTTTGGGCTGTGAATTTCCTCAACACTTGCCTACTGCAACCCGAGGTCGACGCTCCGGCGCGGCAAAGGATATGCGACGGGGAAAGGGACTTTTGAAATGCCGAAATTCATGCGCCAAGTGACTATCCTACTGCTCGCCCTTGGCCTGGCAGCGCCGATCGCCGCCCAGGATATATCCCGCGACGACATGCAGAGCCTCGATGGCCAGGTACAGGAAATAAAATCCGACGTACTGAACATCGCAGCGGAACTGGCGATCCTGGAAGAGAGGCTCCTTTATCCATCGGATACGGAGATTGCGGTCTTCGTCGCTGTCGGCGATGAGGAAAAGTTCCGCCTGGACGCGGTCAAAATCGAAATCGACGGAGAGCTCGCGACGCATCACATCTACAGCTTCAAGGAACTCGAGGCATTGCAGAAAGGCGGCGTGCAGAGGATCTACACGGGCAACCTCACGACGGGCGACCACGATCTCAACGTCACGGTCATCGGCAAGCTCGGCAACGGTAACGATTTCAGCGAATCGGGGCGCTATACGTTTTCGAAGGGAGTCAAGCCCAAAGCCATCGGCGTCACGCTCGCCGGTCCTTCATTCGGTTCGAACGGGATTCAGTTCGGAGACTGGTGAGTCATGAACCGGGCGCCGCTCTTTAAGATCGGGCTCCTGCTGTTCGCCATTCTGGCAACGAGCCCTGGTCGAAGTGACGAGATCAAGGATCTTTACTTCGGCGAAGCGCTCTTCTACGCGCACCAGGGACAGTTCTTCGAAGCACTCGAAAGACTCGATGCCGAGGTCAGGCAACATGCCGACGTCGATGAGCCGGAACTCGACACGCTCTATCACCATATCGACGATGCGGAATTTTCACTGGGCGACTTCGAGTTGCGCTACCGGATGCATCACCGCGCCGGGCGTGCAATCCGCGCGGTTCTCGAGGGTGCGGTCGACGAAATCGTGCGCAACGATGCTGCATACCGGCTCGCGCGGATACATTTTCAGAAAGGACAGATGGCAGACGCGATGCAGGCGCTCGACCGCATCGATGGCAAGGTGCCCGAAGCGATACGCGACGACATCGAGTTTCTGCGGGCGAACATTTACCTGGCGCGTGGCCGTCCGGCCGATGCGACCGTTATCCTCAGGAAACTGCAGGGCTCGGAGAGTTTCGGCGCCTTTGCCGCTTATAACCTAGGCATTGCCTACCTGCGGGACGGCCAGCGCGACGAAGCGTTCCGGCAACTGGACCGGGCCGGCCAGATCGCGACGGACGATCCTGCGGATCTCGCGATCCGCGACAAATCGAATCTCGTGCTCGGCACGATTCTGCTCGAGGCCGGGGAGCACGAGCAGGCCGTGCCATTCCTGAATCGCGTTCGCCTCGAAGGCCCGTTCTCGAACCAGGCCCTGCTGAGCGCCGGCTGGGCCAACATGTCGGTCGACAGGTACGAGCGCGCAGTCGTGCCCTGGAGCATTCTCGCCGCTCGCGAGGTGACGGACGGCGCGACTCAGGAAGCGATGCTCGCGCTTCCCTACGCCTACGGCAAACTCAACGTTCATGGCCGCGCCGCCGTCTATTACGGCCGCGCACTGGACGCGTTCAGCGCCGAGATCGCAAAGCTCGATGCGTCGATCGAGAGCATCCGTGACGGAAAATTCATGGCGGCGCTCATTCGCGAGGAGATCAAGAAGGACAAGGACTGGGTGATACGACTGCGCTCGCTGCCCGAGGCGCCGGAGACCTATTACCTGATGCAGCTCCTGGCCACGCACGACTTCCAGACGGGCCTGCAAAATTATCTCGATCTCGCGGACTTGAGGCGCAAGCTCGTTTCCTGGCAGAACAACTTCGACTCTTTCGAGGAGATGGTCGGGATCCGCCGCGATCATTACGAACCGCTGTTGCCCGACGTCGATTCGGATTTCCGCGAACTCGACTCGAGGATGCGGCTGCGCGCGGAACAGTACAAGATGCTCGTGCAGCGGCGCGACGACCTGTTGACGACGCCGCGACCCGAATTCCTTGCGACCCGCGAGGAGCAGGCCATCCTCGCAAACATCGAAGCCATCGAAGAGACCCTGGAGACTGTGGATTCTGCGTTTCGCGATTCGCTCGGCGAGCGCATCCGGCGTCTCAAGGGAACGCTTACCTGGACGCTCGAGACGGAGTATCACGAGCGCCTCACCGCGTTCGACCAAAACCTGCGCGGACTCGACGAGGCCATGGCGGTCGTGACAGCGCAATACGAGCAGTACGTGCGTGCCCGGCAGCGGGCGACGCACAGCTATGTCG
The DNA here is from genome assembly GCA_041598995.1 of Woeseiaceae bacterium. Taxonomy (GTDB): domain Bacteria; phylum Pseudomonadota; class Gammaproteobacteria; order Steroidobacterales; family Woeseiaceae; genus SZUA-117. The sequence continues at coordinate 39,798 of JBFHXJ010000002.1, forward strand.
GCTATGACGAACCGATCAGGCGCCTGCGCGCGCACGTCAAAGCGTCGATCGATACCGTCGATATCCTGATGGCCCGGCAGGGAGCACTGCTCGAAATCGTCGCGATCGAGGAACTGCTCGTGCGCAAGATTCAACTTGAGGACTACGGCGACAAGGCGCGCTTCGCGCTGGCGGACAGTTACGACCGTGCGACCCAGGCGCAGTCGAGGCTCACCGAGCAATGACGAGGTCAATCACCATCGCGCTCTGCTTCGCGCTCTGCGGCATCACGGGCTGTGCCACGACCGGCAGCCGGGGCACGCTTGCGGAACTCGAAGGCGTGGCGGCGGACCTCGACGAGATTTATCTCGAGGATAGCCTGGAGCGGGCGGCCGAGAGCTACAGGCGTTATCTCGCGGAGACGCAGACGAGCGAGCGCACGCCGGAAGCGATGCGGCGGCTCGCCGATCTGCAGATCGAACAGGTCTACGGCGTCATCGGCAGGGGCGACATCGTCGAGTTGCCGGCTCCCGATGCAGCATCCGGGACCGCGCCGATAGCGAAGCCACAGGCGGCAATGCGCCATGCCGCTCCCGGCGAATCCGATCAGGATTTCGAAACGCGGGCCAGCGCGCGCGAGCAACTGAAATCCCGCATGATCGACGTCGAGAGCGATTTTCCGGATGGCGCGATAGCGGCGGCGCCGGCGGGACCGCGCGAGGCAATCGAAACCTATCGCAAGATCCTGGCGACCTATCCGCATTACGAACGCAACGACAAGGTGCTCTACCAGATGTCGCGGGCCTATGACGAAATCGGTCTGCCGGATGAGGCGATGCAAGTGATGGCCAGACTCGTCGCCGAGTATCCGCAGTCGAGATTCGTCGACGAGGTGTATTTTCGCCGCGGCGAGTACTTCTTTGTCAGGAAACAGTATCTCGATGCTGAAAATGCCTATGGCGCAATCATCCGCATGGGGCCGGCGTCCGACTTTTACGAACTCGCCTTGTACAAACTGGGCTGGACTCTGTACAAGCAGGAGTTTTACGAGGAAGCGCTGCACAGATATTTCGCGATGCTCGATCACCGGCAGTCGGCCGGCTACGACTTTGATGCAAATCTTACGGAGAACGACGAGCATCGTATCGCCGATACGTTCCGCGTCATCAGCCTCAGTTTTTCGAATCTTGGCGGTCCCGAAGTGGTCGATGAGTATTTCCTGGCGAACGGCAAACGCAGCTACGCAGATAAGATTTACAGCAATCTCGCCGAGTTCTATTTCGGCAAACTGCGCTACGACGATGCGGCATCGGTGTACAAGTCGTTCGTTCAGTCGAATCCCAATCACGAGGTCGCGCCCAACTTCAGCATGCGCGTCATCGAGATTTATGCCGAGGCGGGATTCCCGCAGCTGGTCGTGGAATCGAAGAAGGCGTTTGCGACCGTGTATGCCCTGAATGCCGCGTACTGGAATCACTTCGATGCGGAAGACAGGCCAGAGGTGGTCGAATTCCTGAAAACCAACCTGACGGATCTCGCCGGGCATTATCATGCGCTTTACCAGAACGAAAACCTCGTCGACGAGCAGCCTGCGAATTTCAGTGAGGCGAAGCACTGGTACCGAGAGGCGCTCAATTCGTTCCCGTCCGATGCCGATTCACCGCAGATCAATTACCGGCTGGCTGACCTGTTGCTCGAGAACGACGACTTCGGCGAAGCGGCCATCGAGTACGAGCGCACGGCCTACGAATACGAGCCGCACGAGGCGGCGTCCGCGGCGGCTTATGCGGCAGTGTATGCGCACCGGGAAAACCTCAAGGCAGCGGGCGACGAGCGCAAGCTCGAGGTGAAGAAAGCGACCGTCGCGAGCTCGCTTCGATTTGCCGATACTTTTCACGAGCACGAGCAGGCGCCGGTGGTGCTGGGCGCGGCAGTCGATGACCTGTATGAAATGAATGAATTTAATGCGGCGATCGACTCCGCCCAAGAACTCATCGGGCGATACCCGGATGCCGAACCTGGTCTCATACGCGGCGCCTGGACCGTCGTCGCGCACGCGTCGCTCGACCTCACTCTGTATCCGAATGCAGAGCAGGCGTATGCGAAAGTACTCGGACTGACGCCGACGGACGACGACTCGCGTCCGGCGATCGTCGACGGGCTCGCAGCGTCCATTTACAAGCAGGGCGAACAGGCGAACACCGCCGGCGACTTCCGCGCAGCCGCAGATCACTTCCTGAGAATCAAGGACGTCGCCCCGACGTCCGATATTCGCTCTTCGGCCGAATACGACGCCGCGGCTGCATTGATCAAGGTCGAAGACTGGGCGCTGGCATCGAGCGTGCTCGAGGATTTCCGCGCCAGTCATCCGCAACACGAACTCGGTGGTGACGCAACCAAGCAGCTGGCATTCATTTACCGCGAGGACGGCCAACTCGAGCGTTCGGCTGCCGAACACGAACGGATTGCGGCCGAATCGGACGACCTCGAGCTCCGCCGCGAGGCACTGCTTACGGCCGGCGACTTGTACGACGAGGCGAAAGCTCTCGACGAGGCGATACGCGTGTACGAAAGTTACGTTGGCGAGTATTCGCGGCCGCTCGACGTTGCACTGGAAACTCGAACCCGGCTAGCCGAAATATTCAATGACAGGCAGGACGTCGTCCGTTACCACGAAGAACTTCAAAACATCATAGACGCGGACCGCACTGCAGGTCATGAGCGATCGGACCGGTCCAGGTATCTCGCGGCCAAAGCTGCGCTCGTGCTTGCCGAGGATCACTATCACCGCTTTGCCGAGTTGCGTCTCACGCAGCCTTTCGAAGAGAGCCTCGCGGAGAAACAGGCACGGATGGATACCGCCCTGCGGGGATTCGAGGACCTGGTGCAGTATGAGGTTGCGGAAGTAACCGCCGCGGCTACTTACTACATGGCCGAGATTTTCCTTGGATTCAGCGCGGCGTTACTGGATTCGGAGAGACCGGCGGGTCTGAGTGATACCGAAAAAGTCGACTACGAGCTCGTTATCGAAGAGGAGGCGTTTCCATTCGAGGAACAGGCGATCGGCGTACACGAGAAGAATTTCGAACTGCTGACGACCGGCATCTACAACGCGTGGGTCAGGAAGAGTATGGACAAACTCGCGCAACTCATGCCGGGACGATATGCGAAGAAGGAGCTGAGCGGCGGCTTCGTGGGTTCCATCGACGTCTATGCATACCGTATGCCGATAGCGCCTCCCCCTGGAGCAGCAGATCACGCCGCCGCGCCAAACACAGTGTCAGAAAACTCGGAACGCATGCCGGCGACGACGGCGGAGGTCATCAACGTCGCGGGTGGTGACCTCAACTAGCAACGCACAGATAAGCTCATGGACGGGTGTACTATCAATCGAATCGACAAGCAGCACCGCGCAGCATTACTTTTGTCAATGCTCGTTTTCGCCGGGTGCGCTACGACAGAGGCACCGAGGCCGTCGGCGCGCGTCGAGATCCAGGAAGACATCGGTTTTACGATCACAGAGCAGTCGCGGATCGGCAACGACGTGCGCGCGGACTACAACGCGGCGCTGGAGCTTCTCGAGCAGGAGCGTTACGAGGAAGGTGTTGCAATCCTCGAATCCGTCGTCGAAACGGCGCCAAACTTAAGCGCGCCGCGTATCGACCTGGGTGTAGCCTATCATCGCGCGGGCAGGCTCGAGGCGGCAGAACAAGCCCTCGCACGGGCGACGGAACTGTACCCGGACCACCCGGTCGCGCTGAACGAGCTCGGCATCGTGTATCGCAAGACCGGACGATTCGGGGAAGCACGGAGGAGCTACGAAGCCGCGCTCGCAATATATCCCGGCTACCACTACGCGCGGCGCAACCTCGCGATACTTTGCGATCTTTATCTCGACGATCTCAACTGCGCACTCGAGAACTACGAGGCGTACATGACGACCGTGCCCGGCGATGACGAGGCCGCCATCTGGATCTCGGACATCCGCCAACGGCTGGGCCGACAGGAGTGATCATGCCGAAAACATTACCGATCATCACGATACTGCTCTCTCTCTGCCTGAATGCGGCTGCGCAGGAATCAGATGACAAAGCGGCCGGGGCGGACACAGCAGCGGAGGAACAGGGCGACGGCATCGACAAGCCGAAGACGCTATCTGGCATGTCGATCCTCGGTAACGAGGAAGCGCCGAAATCTCTGGTCATCATTCCCTGGAAATCATCCGAGCTGGGTGATGACCTGAATCTCAACGAGGCGCTAGATGACCGCGCACGACCCGTCGATAAGGAAGTTTTCCTGCGGGAGCTGCGCTTTTATGAAATTCGCTCGGGCAAATAGGGAATTATGTGTAACGCGATTAAGTTAATTGCGCAAGGGCATTGAGAATCGGAACGAATCATGAACACACGTCAGTATTCATGCGCCTCTCATAGTATATGCCGGTTTATCGTGGACTGCGTCACATTCAAACACGTGATCCCAAACTATTCTTCTTTCCGTTCTGAGCTTCGCTCATTACGTTTTGTCAAATGAGGGTATGGAAATGGATATCTTTTATTCGATGGTACGCTTCTTCCTCACCGGTGGCGTATTCATGTATCCGATATTGATCGTCTTCGCCGTCGGTGTTGCGATCGCAGTGGAACGTTACGTCACGCTGACGCTCGTGACCAACAAGAACCAGGCGGTATGGGACAGAGTGCAGCCGCTGCTCGCGAACGGTGAGTTCGACGAGGCGCGCCAAATGACGGCCGAAGACGAGTCCACGATATCGCAGGTCCTGAATATGGGCCTGTCGTTACAAGGCGCTGTGCGTCGTCGCGAGGACATCGAAATCGCGATGGAGGAAAGCATGATGGAAATCGTGCCGCGGCTCGAAAAGCGCACGCCCTATGTCGCGCTGTCCTCGAGTATCGCGACACTGCTCGGCCTGCTGGGAACGATCATGGGCCTGATACAGGCATTCACCGCGGTTGCGAACGCGAACCCTGCCGAGAAGGCCGACCTGCTGTCTGCGAGCATTTCGGTTGCGATGAACACGACGGCGTTCGGTCTGATGGTCGCGATTCCGCTGCTCATCACGCACGCGATCCTGACCAGCAAGACCGGCGATATCGTCGACAGCCTGGAAATGGCGACCGTCAAGGCGCTGAATATTTTCTCGAAACGTGCAAAGCGCGTAATGGCTGAAGCGGCTTAATTCCGATGGCCAGGCAGCACCACTACAAGCGCCGGACCAAGCCCACGCACGAGATCGACGTCACCACCTTCCTGAATCTCATGGTGGTGCTCGTGCCGTTCCTGCTGATCACGGCAGTGTTCTCGAGGCTGACGATCGTCGAGCTCAACCTGCCGAGTGCTGCGGGCGGGGCGACGGACAACGAGCAGGGATTTCGCGTCGAGGTGATCGTCAGAGAAAGCGGCATCGAAATCACAAATGGCAATATCGTCATCGCGTCGATCCCGAAGCAGGACGACGAGTTCGACCTCGACAGACTGTCGGAATTGATGATCGAGCTGAAGCGCGAATACCCGGATCAGGAAGCTGCATCCGTGCTGATGGAGCCACACATACCCTATGACTACTTGATCCAGGTGATGGATGTCGTGAGAGCCGTCGAGCTGCCGGTCGACGCCGAGGACGGAGCCGAAGAGCAGTATGAGCTCTATGCACTGTTTTCCGAAATTTCCGTGGGAGATGCGCCATGAGAAATTCGCGCAGAATAAAGCGCATGTCGCGAAACCGGGTGAAGATCACGAAGATGAACCTGACGTCGCTGATGGACGTGTTCACGATCCTCGTGTTCTTCCTGCTGGTCAACTCCGGTTCTGTCGAGGTGATGGAGGCGCCGAAGAACCTGGCCTTGCCCGAGTCGCGCGTCGAGTCAAAGCCGCGCGAAACGGTGGTGATTTTCATCAGCCCGGAGGATGTGCTCGTACAGGGCAAGAAGGTCGGGCTCGTGGAAGACATCCTGGGCGGCGTTCCGTCGACCCTGGACAACGTCAAGCTGCGGCTCAAGGAACTGAAGGATAACGTCATCGGCATGAGCACCCTGACCGTTGCGGCCAGCCAGGAAGTGACGATCCTCGCCGACAAGTCGGTTCCCTTCACCGTCATCAAGCAAATCATGTCCACCTGCACGCGAGAGGGATACGAGAATGTATCGCTCGCGGTGATCCAGAAAGAATCGCAGGTCGCGTCGCTCTGAAACCAGGTGACAACGTGAGTGCATCATACTCGGAAGTTGAACATCAGATTCGGGATCAAACCGAGCAGAACGAGCGCACACTCTCAAGCCTCGAGCTCGATCTGAAAGAGACCACGCGCAAGCTCGACATACTTGCGCAGAAAAACAGTCAGTACAATATCCTTTCCAAGGTCTGCCGGTCGCTCGAGGAGCTCGAAAATCTCGGCGCGTCGCACCTGTTCTGGGGTCCAAAGAGTCACCCCGACAACATTGCGAAATTTCTCGAGCATGCACATCAGCAGATCGACGCCTTCGACAAGGACGTCGCGCGCGTTGAGCAGCTGCGTCGGACGATTATCGACAAGATCGGCGATCAGACGGAAACGCTCGAGCAACTGCATTACGAACTGCACGACGCGATCGCGGAAGAGGAGAGCCGCAAGTCAGAGTGGATGGTCGAACGCGAGGCGGATGAGCTACCGCATCGCGCGCAGATCATGCCGTGGACGCGCGGCTGCGAGGAAGACCGGCGATTCCGCAAGTCCCTCGCCACGTCGGTCGCAGCGTCGCTGGCGATCGCCGTTCTGGTCAGCATGATCACCCTGCCGCTCGTCGAGCGCATCACCGTCAACGAATTGCCGGAGCGCGTCGCGAAGCTCGTGCGTGAGGAAAGGCTGCCGCCACCGCCCCCGGTCGAGGTCCAGGAACCCGTTGCGCCGGAAGAAGACATACCCGAGCCGGAGCTCGCCGAGGAGATACCGGAGGAAGTCGTGCCGGAATCGGTCGAGGAGCCGGTGCTTGCGGATGCAACCCCTCAAGAGACCAAGGAGAAAGTCAGGTCGAAAGGCATCCTCGCGTTTCGTGACAGCTTTGCCAACCGTGCGAGTCTGGCGCCAGCCGCGCAGCTCGGCTCACAGGCGCGGGTATCGAACGCCGGCACGGATGCCGTCGGCCGGCCCGAGCGCTCGATGGTGACGACGTCGGCGCCGGGCTCGAGCGGCGGCATCAATCTTTCCGATATCAGCCGTCATGTCGGCGGCGGCGGTGGCGGTGCGGGACTCGGTGGCGTGGAGGTGAGCCGTGTCGCGAGTTCGATCGGCACCGGCGACGGACCGGGCCGGCCGCTTTCCGGCGGTGCAGCGGCCGGTCGCACCGACGAAGAAATCCAGATCGTATTTGATCGCTACAAGGCGGCGCTGTATCGGCTGTACAACCGTGCGCTGCGCAAAGACCCGACCTTGCGCGGTCAGATGGTGCTGCGTTTGACGATCGAACCGGACGGAACCGTGTCCCTGTGTCAGTTGCAATCTTCCGACATGAACGCGCCGGATCTCGCGCAACAGGTCGTCGACCGTGTGCTGACTTTCGACTTCGGTGCCAAGGATGACATCGTGGCGATGACCATCATTTATCCCATCGATTTCCTGCCTGCCGCCTGACAATCGGGAACTCGACATAAGAATGGACCAGGCGATGGCGCTTGACATAAGCGGCTGTCCGATTTTTGCGACAGCAAATAATGACGGTGCGGAATTCCAGTAAATTCAAGGCCTCCGGCGCGCCATATCGCTGCTCGCGAGACCGTGCGAAACATGTGACACCGATCACACTAAGCGTCCGTCGGCTGGGGGATATTCCACCTTCGATTCAGAAAAAGGCAAACCTACCGAAAGGTGGCGACGCAAAGTCTCCGGTCTACAGGGCATGAAGCCCCATGACAGCGGGACCGCCCGAATTGAGATCCGCAAGCGGAAGTTCCGGCGGGCGATGTGTCGTCATGTTAGGTGGTTCAATCGACATGGACCGTTGCGACACGATCGACATCAGAGTTCCCTGCACGTCCTGCAAATACCGACCTGCATGTACTCGGCATAACGAGCGTAACGGCCTGCCGCGATCATTCTAGGACGATCATGATCGGGCGGGCGGGAACGTCGTTTTCGAGAGCGATGCGCGAAGGGCTTCGCCTGCTCGCGTTCGGTTTTCTGTTTTGCTCGGCACAGGCTTCGGCACAGGGCGTGCCCGCGAACTGCCCGAGCGACCTCGCGACCGCGGACATCATCGAACACGATTTCAGTGTCAGCTTCTGCGAACTCTGTGGCGTCGGCACTGTGCGGCTCGTCGTCGAGAATCCCTATCGTAGCTCGGACGACGCCGATTTCTCCGACATCGTGGTCACCGAAGATCTCATGATCTCCGGACTGACCTATCTCCCCGGCACGACGCGTTTCGATACCGATAACATCGCGCCGCCGCCGCTGGTCGAACCGGTCGTCAGCGGCCCCAACGGGTCCGTGCTTACCTGGACGCTTTCCGACCAGTGGATCATGGACGCGCCTTCCGGCAGTTCCGGCAATACGCCGCGGCTTACGATCGAGTTCGACGTGCGCCGTCATACGAACGTCGGCGAGGAGGGACTCGTCGGCGCGAATCGCACGATCGAGGCATCGGTCGAGTTTACGCCGAGCTGCGACACCGGTTACCGCCACACGAGCACGAGCGGTCCGGGCGCCCTGCCGTTGAACGAACCCGAACCGCGGATCATCAAACGGGGCCGCAACCTCGACGCAGGTCAGGGAGGCTATTCCGATCCGGTCTACGGACACGAGAACGACGACGTCATCTGGCGCATCGAGGTGCGCAACAACGGGCTCGCGGACCTGCAGGATTTCATATTCAGCGACGCGATCCAGCCCGGCAATTTCCTGATCGATTACGTCTGCGACAGCGAATCGGACGCGGTCAGCGCCGGCAACGGCGGCGGCAGCGGCGGTTGCGCGGACGTCGGTGGCGTCACCCAGGTCGACGTGACCGCCGAAGCACTGTTCGGCGGCGGTCCCGGCCCGTACATCGCGGCGCCGGCCGGCGGCAGCGGCTTCTATTACCTCGTCGGACGTGTCACCGACTCGTGCACGAACCGCACGAATACCGTTTCCGATGTCGAGTGGGGTTGCGAAGTCGAGGCGCCGCCCGGCGGTATCGCCGCGACGTCGACCGGGCAGACGGCGCAGGACAGCGCCCTCCTGAGCACCCTGTCGCAGTGGAACTCGCTCGACGTCGACGTGGCGCTGACCGGCACCAACACCTCGCAACCGATGGGCAGCAAGGGCACGGTCACGATCACGATCAGGAACCAGACCGGCGGCACGATCAAGGGTGGCGTCAATGGCATCAGGCTGCGCGACGTCCTGCCCGCGGAATACGTCATCGACCCGACCTTCGACCCGACTATTTCGATGGCGCCCGCCTACGGCAATAGCTACCCGGGCATGATCGATACGATCGAGTGGACCAACCCGCAGCCGAATACCTTTCCGCTGACCACCAACGACCCGGCGCTGCCGCTCGGCAACACGACGCTCGATTTCGAGCTGACGAGCAGCACCGTGCATCCGGATTTCGCCGACCAGTTCAACATGATTCGGCACGGCGACGTCGTCACCGTCCGGTTCCGCACCGTGCTGATCGATCCGCAGTACTATGACCGCGAGGCTTACCTCGACGTGCGCACGGAGTCGCCCGCGAGCGACCCGCCGGACACGGATCCGACAGAGACCTTTCCGATCCAGAACCGGCTCGACATCTGGTTCGAGGAATTCTGTACCAACACCGAGCACCAGCTCACGTTCAACGACAACGACGACGCCGAGCCCGAGGACATCGACGTCGACATCAGCGGCAGCGCGCTCGTCTTCATTCTCACGAACACCGACGTGCTGTCGCTGACAGCGGAGCTGCGCAACAACGGCGGCCACGATGCCGACGACTACTTCGCTTACGTGAGCTTCGGCGAGGCGATGCAGGTGCAGTCGTCGCCGTCCGGCTGCAGTGTGAGCTCGACTCCGCCGGCGATGCCGGAGTGGCAACTGCCTGTCGGCATCCCGTCGACTGCCACTGTTTACGCCTGCGACGTCGGCGTGATCGGTCCGAACAGCACCCGCTCACTGAACTTCGATGTCGTGAAGAATCCCGATCCGTCGGCAGACGACGACCTGACCTTCCGCGTCGATGTCATCGGCGAGATCACCTTGAGCGACGGCACGCCGTTGTGGTTCCCGACACCGATCGCGAGAAGCGACGGCATCACCGACCGCGCCAACAACTACACGATCGATGCCCTGCGCGCGCGCGTCGTCGGTTACAACCTGCTGAAGAGCCAGCTCGGCATCTGCAGCGAAAACAATCCGCCGCCGGCTAACCCGGACACGGACATCCAGATCGGCGAGGAGTGCGAGTTCCACATCGAGTCCGGCGGCTGGTTCGGTTTCCAGACCCCGGGCTTCACCTACATCGCCGTGCAGGACATCCAGGTCGTCGACCAGATCCCGGACGGCCAGGGCTACATCTCCTCCAACGATCCCCTCGGCGCGGGCCTGAGTACCGCGGCGATTACGGGTGTCAGCCTGAATCCGCCGCCCGCGCCGCTGTCGGAATCCTGGTTCGACTGGACGCACAACACCGTCGTGCCGGCGGAGCGAATCACGGTCAAGGATCACTGGTTCCGTGTCGACGTGGTGACGCGACTGCTGAACGACCCGGCAGACCTTAGTGCCGCACCGAACGCGCATGCCAACCAGAGCCGCAACGTGCTCTCGTCGACGTTCGAGGCGGTTTTCTACAACCCGCTCACAGATCTCGAAGAGGTGTATACGCTCGGGCCGTCGACGGTCGGTTTCCCGCCCGAATTCCGCCGCAGGGTCGACCTGACCGTGACCGAACCGTATCTCACGGTCGACAAGGAAGTGTGCAACGAGACGATCTACGGCGTCGGTCCGGGCTGCAGCAATTTCGTTTCGCTCGCCGACGACGGCGATGCCTACGACAGCTACATCTACCGGGTCACGGTGACGAACGAAGCGGCCAGCGGTGGCGTTACGCGGGCGCCGGCTTACGACGTCACCGTCACTACCGACACCGACCCGACCGACCTCATCTTCGTGCAGCCGCTTCCGACCGACGGCCTCGACAATGATGGTGATACGGAAATCGACGAGGCGGCCGGCGAAGGCCAGATCGTTCCCGATAATACCGTGCTGTCCGGCAGCCCGGCGCAGATCATCACGGCCTACGATCACAGCGATGCGCTGCTGCGCATCGACGCGGGCGACAGCGTCACGTTTTACTACCGGGTCGATCCGCACGACGACGTCGCGCCGCTACAGCAACTCGTCAACTCCGCCTACGCGACCTACGACAGTCTCGCAGGTCCCTCGGGCAACCAGAGCGCGCCACTCGGTTCGAACGGCGAGATCGGCGGCGCACGCCGGTACGTCGCGGATACCGCCGAGGCGACAATCCAGATCATTCCGGTCGAGGTACAGCCGAAGCAGATCCTGCAACTCTCGAATACCGGCCTCGTCGCGCCGGTGACGCCGCAACCGGTGTCGATCGGTGAAGAGCTCGAGTTCGAGCTGCGCACGCTCATTCCTGTCGCGCAACTGCGCAACTTCGTGATTCGCGACGAGCTGCCTGCCGGCATGCGCTGCATCGAGGCGCCGGTCGTCGATCTGGATGCACCGCCCTACGACGCAGCCGGTTTCGTGCCGGGCGGCTCGTTTACACCGACCTGCAGCGACACGGAAGTGATCTGGAACTTCGGCGACCAGACCGTGACACAGTCAAACCGCACCGATCGTCGTTTCGATTTCGGGATCCAGTTCATCGCCCGCATCGACAACGTCGACGCGAATCGGGACGGCCTCGTCATCGGCAACGGTGGCGCCTACACCGTGACCAACGTCTCCTACGTCGATGACGCGGGGAACACGGTCGTCATCGACATCGACGCGGCGGAGGTGGTTGTCGCGGAGCCGCTGATCGAGCTGCAAAAGGAATTCTCTGCCGATACGGCGGACGCGGCGGACCGTCTGACGGTCACGGTAACGGCGACGAACAACGGCACGGCCACGGCGTACAACCCGCGCGTGCTCGACGATCTTTCCGCTACCGGTTTCCACTACGTCGGTGACATCGGCGGCACCAATCCGCCGACCGACGTCGATACGACATCTTACGGTCCGGACAGCCCACTCTTCTCCTGGGATCCGGGTCAAGCCATCGCCACCGGCGATTCGATGAGTTTCACTTTCGTCGTCGAGGTCGACGCAGCGGTACAGCCGCTCGAGGTTCTCGACAACACCATACAGGCCGACTGGACCTCGCTCCCGGGACCGGACACGGCGCTCAACTCGGGCGGCACCATTGGCGCCAACGGAGAAGTCGACGGCATGCGGGCAGGCGCCCTGCCGAACGCAGGCGACGTCGTCAACGACTACGAGGCGGAAGCCAGTGATTCGGTGTCGGTGCCGCCGCTCGCGGTAACGAAGACCGACCTCGACACGTCGATGCCCGCCGAGATCGGCGCGCACAAGTCGTTCGAGGTGAGGATCGATCTCCCCGAAGGCGCAAGTGCCGGCGTGTCGATCGACGACGACCTCGCATCCGGCAGTGTCAGTTACGTGCTCGCCGACAACGGTGATTTCGACATCACGTACGAATTCGTCGGCATCTCGACGATCAACGGGCAGCCGCCGTCGGATGCGGCGTTCAATGTGCTGCCGGCGGATGGCACGAGTGGCACGGCAAGCTGGGACATCGGCTCGGTGACCACCGATTCGGAGGACGACACGTCCGCTCAGGATCTCGATCCTTACATACGCATCGCCTATTCCGCGCGCATCAACAATGACCTCGCGACGAACCTCGGCAGCACGCTCGCCAACTCGGCCACGCTGTATTACACGAATGGCGACAGCGGCGCGCAGGAGTCGCTCAATGATACGACCGCCGCGGTCATCGCGACGGAGCCGGACCTGACCGCCACCAAGGCGATCAGCAACGTGACACCAGGCAAGGCGGCGGGCGATCCGATCGCACTGGGCGACACCGTGCAGTACGTGCTGACGATAAGAAACGTCGGCAACGCGATCGCGCATGACGTCAACATCGTCGACACCCTGCCCGTCGAGCTCGCACTGTCCGGCGCCTTCACGCCGACCGCTCAGATCGACGGCATCGCCGTGCCCGGATTCTTGGGTATGCCGGCGGGGAGTCCCAATGGGCCGCTCAACTGGGGTGCCGGCAACGGCGACCTGAGCCTCGACGTGCCGCCCGCATCGACGCTCGAAGTCACTTACCAGGTCGTGCTCGAGCAGCCGGCGGACCCGAACGTTGCGCTCACCAATGTCATCTGGACTGACTGGACCTCGCTCGACGACGACAGTGCCTACGAACGCACGGGCGACGGCTGCCCGGTGACGACGCCGCCGGACGACTACTGCTACGGTCCGGCGACGGCGGACGGCACGCCGCAGCCGATCGGGCCGCCGGACGCCTTATATAAAGAGAATACGCAAGCCACGGCGACGATCGGCGAGGATTTCGCCTACCGGATCACGATCCCCGCGACGCCGTACCCGGTGCCGCTGCACGATGTGCGCATCAGCGATGACCTCGGCGCGTCGGCCGCCGACCTGACGTTCGTCGGCGTCAGCAAGATTTCGGGCGCCGGCGCCTGGACGCCCGTCAACACGGGCACGGACACCGACCTCGTCATCGAGGACACGGCAGGTGGCATCGATATCGGCATCGGCGAGCAGGTCGTCCTCGAGATCACCGTGCGTCTCGACGATACGCCGACCAATGTACGCGGCCTGTCGTTTACCAATACGGCGACCTATACCTACAACCGCCTCGACAACGCCCCGGCGACGGAGTTGCCGGGCGGTCCCGGTACCACGCAGCTCATGACCGTGGTCGAGCCGGATGCGCTGACGCTCGAAAAATCCGGCCCGGCGCAGATGCAGCTCGGCCTGCCGGGAACGTTCACGCTCGACGTGCACAACACCGGCGACTCGCCGGCGTACGGAGTGATCATCACCGACCTCCTGCCGAACGACGCCACCGGTGGCACCTGCGATCAGGCGCCTTCGCCCTTCGCGGCGCAGATCTTCGAAGCAGACCGGGTCACCGAGGTATCGCCGCCGCTCAGCGAAGGAACGGATTTCTCGGTGTCCTTCGCTGGCGATCCGGATTGCACCGCCACGATCTCGATCCTGTCGGCCGCCGGTGCCGTCGGCGCCGACCAGCGGCTGATCGTCACCTACCAGTCGATGCTCGACCTCGACAGCCAGGAAGACGCGCGGCTGACGAACATCGCCGGCGCGACGGAGTGGTTCAGCCTCGACGTGACCGACGCCGCGGCGGCGCAATACGCCCGCGCATATACCCGCGTGCTGACCGACGGCACCGTGAACACGCTCGACCACGAGGATGCGCATACCGCGGTCGTGTTCGTGCCGGTCCTGATCTTCGAGAAGACCGTCGTCAATGTGACGAGCGGCGAGGATCCGGCGACGGTCGCGACGCCCGGCGACAGGTTGCGTTACATCCTGCGAGTCGAAAACCTGAGCGACACGCCATTCAACGATTTCCGCATCGTCGACGAGCTCGACCGGCTGAATGCGACGCCGATGTTCCTTGCGGGCACGCTCGACGTGATCACTGCGCCGGCCGACGCGGACCTGAGCGGTGTCGATGCCGCCGGCGGTGCCGCGGGCAGCGGCCTGCTCGATATCGGCAACCTCTCACTGGGCGGCCAGGGCGATTCGGTGATGGTCGAGTTCGAGGTGAACCTCGTGCCGGCAATCGCCAACGACAGCTTCGTCTACAACCAGTCCGAAATCCGTTTTGCGGATATCCTCGTCGCGCAAAGCGACGATCCTTACGTCAACGGCGCGGCCGATCCCGACGTCGCCGGCGACGAGGATCCGACGCAGGTTCTCGTCGAGTCGGCGCCAGCATTCCGCCTCGAGAAGGTTTCCTCCTATATCAGTGGCGATCCGAACGTCCTGCTCGCCGGCGAGACGCTGCGCTACACGATCACGGCACAGAACGTCGGCACGGATCACGCCACGGGCGTCGCGCTCAGCGACCAGGTTCCGCCCAACACGACTTACGTCGCGGGCAGCACGACCCTGAACGGCGTTGCCGTTGCGGACGCGTCCGGCGGCATTTCCCCGCTGGCCGACGGCATTCCGCTACATGCGCCGGGGGATCCGACGCCGGGCGTCATGAACGCTGCAGAGGCGGACAACGTCGCGACCATCGTATTCGACGTTCTGGTCGACCCGAACGTCGGCGATGGCACGGTCATCTCGAACCAGGCGTTTCTCGACGCGGTCGATTACGGGATAGCCGACAAGCCTTCCGACGATCCGCGCACGCCGGTGCCCGACGACCCGACCATGGATATCGTCGGCAACTTCCCGCTGCTGTTTGCGACCAAGACGGCGGCACTCGAGGTGGATGCGGGCTCGCCTGACATCGTCGACCCGGGCGACGTGCTGCGCTACACGATCGCGATCTACAACAACGGCGCAGTGCCGGCCACCGCGGTCGAGCTGTTCGACTCGGTGCCCGCGAACACCACTTACGTAGCAGACACGATGACCCTGAACGGCCTGCCGGTCGGCCAGCCCGACAACGGGGCGTTCCCGCTCTCCTCGCGTATCGCCGTCAGCTCGGCGGACCTGACGCCGCCCGTACCGGCTGCCGGTGAAGGCGTGCTGTCTTCGCGCGAATCGGCGATCGTGCAGTTCGATCTGCGTGTCGACGATGGGGTGCCCACCGGCACGCTGATCACGAACCAGGCGACGGTTTACAGTGAGGAGTCGCCGAACCTGCTGACCGACGGCGACGGCAACCCGGCGACCGGGCCCGAACCGACGGTGGTCGTCGTCGGTGACGCACAGCAACTCGGTATCGCCAAGGAAGTGGCGGTGGTCGGCGGCGGCCCGGCCGATGCGGGTGCGACGCTCGAGTACACGGTTACGGTGCAAAACTTCGGCGCGGTGCCGGCGCTTTACGTCGTCATCACCGATGACCTCGACATGCCGAACCCGGGTTACCTTACTTACGTCGACCAGTCGGCGACGATGAACGGACTCGCGGACGGCATTACCTTCGCCGGCTCGATACTCGAGGCCGACTACTCCTCCGTGAACGGTCCGCTCGATCCGGGTGAAACGATCACACTCCGATTCCGTGCCGTGATCAACTCGAACCTCGCGGAGGGAACGACGATAACGAACGTCGCGCGGGTGACGTGGAACGACCCGAAACAGTGGGCCGAGGCGATGGTGAGCATCGACGTCGGCGGCGTTCCGGATAGCGGCATCCTGAGCGGGACGATCTGGCACGACGCCGATCACGACGACACGCCGGACGGCGTCGAGCGTCCGCTCGAGAGCTGGTCGGTAACGCTGCTGCGCGACAACAAGCCGGTGCGTGCGACGCAAACCGATACCGACGGTAACTTCATTCTCGCTGGTATTCAGCCGAATTACCTGACCGACGAAGAATATTCGCTCGTATTCGCGACGCCGGGTGCGACGGCAAGGACCGCGATGATGGGCCGCACGGATTCCGATTTCACGGACGGCCTGCAGCGTATCGACGAGATCCAGGTTCAGGGCGGCAGCAATCTACGGGCACTGAACATGCCGGTCGATCCCAACGGCGTCGTCTACAACTCGATCACGCGCACGCCGGTAAGCGGCGCAACGTTGACGCTCGTCGACGTGCGTAACGGCATGGCGTTACCCGCAGGCTGCTTCGACGATCCGAACCAGCAGGACCAGGTCACGGTCGGCAACGGCTACTACAAGTTCGATCTAAACTTCTCCGATCCGGCCTGTCCCGCCGGGCTCAATTACGCAATCCAGGCCGTCGTGCCGGACAGCCGTTTCGTCGGCGGCGTGTCCGAGCTGATCCCGCCCAGGTCCGATGCGACGACGCTGCCGCTCGATGTCCCGGCATGTGCGGGATCGTCAGACGACGCCGTGCCTGCGACGGCGCAGTATTGCGAAGCTCAAGCATCGGAATTCGCGCCGGCGACGGCCGTCCCGGCCAGAAGCGCGGCCACGGGCTATCACCTGTTCCTGAAGCTCGACGACAGCCGCATCCCGGGATCGGCACAACTCTTCAACAATCACATTCCGCTCGATCCGCGCCTCGACGGCGCCGTGTCGGTCAGCAAGACGACGCCGAGGCTCAACGTGAGCCGCGGCGACCTCGTGCCCTACGTGATCACGGTCGGGAACTCCTTCGGCGCAGACCTCCCGGATGTGACCATAGTGGATCGTTTCCCGGCCGGCTTCCGGTACGTCGAGGGATCGGCGCGCTTCGACAATATTGCGACGGAACCCGTGATCGCCGGGCGCGAGCTGCTGTGGCCGAATCTGTTGCTGGTGACGGACGGACAGCACACGATCAAGCTCTTGCTCGCGGTCGGCGCCGGCGTGACGGAAGGCGAGTTCGTGAATCGCGCACAGGCCGTCAGCTCGCTGACGGCCGGTGTCATGTCCGAGGAAGCAACGGCCACGGTTCGCGTCGTGCCGGATCCGACCTTCGATTGCACCGACGTGACCGGCAAGGTCTTCGACGACGCGAACCGCAACGGTTACCAGGATGACGACGAAGCGGGGCTGGCCGGCGTACGACTCGTCACGGTACAGGGTCTCGCGGCGACCACGGACGCGAACGGGCGCTACCACATCACCTGCGCGATCACGCCGAACGAGTCCCGCGGCAGCAATTTCGTGCTGAAGCTCGACGACCGCACCTTGCCGAGCGGTTTCCGCCCGTCGACGCGACCGGTGCAGGTGCAGCGGGCGACGCGGGGCAAGGCATTGAGGATCAACTTCGGCGCCTCGATCCACCGCGTCGTCGGGCTCGACATCGCCGACGCAGTGTTCGAACCCGGCTCGATCGAAATGCGTAGCCAATGGGTGCCGCGCATCGGGCTGCTCATCGAAGAGCTCAGGAAAGGACCGGCCGTGCTGCGGCTCTCCTACGTCGCCGACATCGAGGCCGAGTCGCTGGTCGAGAGCCGCCTCGAAGTGATCGAACAGCAGATTCGTCGGGCATGGGAAAACTTAAGTTGCTGCTACGAACTCGTGATCGAGCCCGAGATTCACTGGCGCCTGGGCGCACCGCCAGCCAGACCGAGGGGTGCGAACCGATGAACAGGACAGTAAGGATTATTCCGCTTGCGGTGATCATCGGCGCGTTATACGCGAATCAGGTGCACGCGCAGGATGTCGACGAGGAACCGATTCGCGAGGCCGTCGAACGTCACCTGACGGACGAGCCGTTCACGCAATGGGTGCAGGACCCGGCACGCATCGAGCAGGAAGAAGGCGATACGCTCGAGACGAGGGAGGTCGTCACCGACGGGCTCGAGACGGTCAAGCTCGCGAATCTCGTGCCGCCGATTCGCTTCGAATCGGGCGTCGCACAGATCCCGGACGAGACGGTCACCTCCCTGAACGACATCCTCGAGCGCATGCGCGACCGTCTGAACGTGCGCCTGCACCTCGTCGGGCACGCCGACAACCGGCCACTGTCGCCGGCGCTCGCGCAAATCTACGGCGATAACGCCGGGCTGTCCCGCGAGCGCGCCGGCGAGGTCGCCGAGCATTTCCAGAGTTCATTGGGCCTGCCGGCCGAGGCGATTTCCTACGACTGGGCCGGCGATACGGATCCGGTTGCATCGAACCTGAACGAAGCAGGGCGCGCCCTGAACAGGCGCGTCGAGGTCGAGGTCTGGTACGACGAGGTCGCGAACAAAATCGCGCTCGAAGAATTCCTCGTGCCGCACGAAATCCGGACCGTCAAGGTCTGCCGCATGGAGACGGTCTGCAAGTTGCGCTACGTCGACGGCCATTCGCGGCGTGCGCGAATCAAAAATCTCGTCGCGCCGCTCTACTACGATTCGGAAGCGATCGACATCGATGACGCCTTTGTTGAACGCCTCCGGCAGGGCTTCGAAAATCTCCGTGAAAAGCAGAACGTCGTCGTCAAGTTCGTCGGCTTCACGGACAATGTGCCGCTCTCCGAGAGGAACGAACGCATCTACGGCGATCACCTCGGCCTGTCGAAAGCGCGGGCGCGCCGCGTCGCGCTGGCGTTACAGGAGTTACTCGACCTGCCGAGTGACAGGATCGACAGCGACGGGCGAGGCTCGGAGAGGCCGATCGGATCGAACGAGACGGTGCATGGGCGTGCCCTGAACCGTCGTGTCGAAGTCGAATTCTGGTACGACGACCCGCTCCAGGAACTGCCGGACGAACCGCAGCTCTGCCCCGAGGACTCGGGCGCTTTTACCGTCACCAAGACCTACGATCCGCCGTGGGGCCGCATCGCGAACGTCGAATTCGACGACGGCCGGCCCGTGATCCCGCCGGGCTACACGGATGATCTCTCTCGCGCGCTTGCCGACATTGCCGACAAGGCAAACCCGCGGCTGCGTTTCGTCGGATACACGCGCAATGAGCGACTCGAGCGACGCACGGCCGCGGTCTACGGCGACGACATCGGACTGTCTGCCTCCCGCGCGCGTCGCGCGATGGAGCTCATTGCCGCCGGCATGCAACTCGACGAGTCGCAGACGGAGTTCGAAGGACGCGGCTACGTGCATTCACCCGATGTCGTCAACTCCGGATTCTTCCCCGGAGATACTTCGCACGTCGCTGTCGAGGTCGTGTACGACGAGCTCGCTGTGCTCGATGATTATGACGGCGTCGACATCACGAGGATTTCGCGGGAGCTCAAACCCGAGAACCCGCTCGCCCTGAATCTCATGCGAATAACCGTCGACGGCGAGCCGATCGACGATCCGAAACGCAGTTCGTCCGACATTCAGCGTTGTACGGACGTCGCTTTCAAGAAGGCGGATATTCGTTTCGGTTTCGACAACATGCAATCGGATCCGAGACTGAGCGTAACGGCACACCCGCGGCGTATCGCCGTATCCAGAGAATCCGAGCGCGATCCCCTGGCGACGGCGGTCAATTTCAAGATGTACGCGAACTACACATACTTCATCGAGCGCGCCGAGGTTCGCATCTTTTATCCGGGACAGTCGCTCGAGTCCGAACCCGTCGACGTGATCGACATCGACTTCGACGGCGTTGCCCGATGGCAGCCGGCGGCGGCCGCTTTCCGTGCGCCATTCGAAGAGTTGGCCTACGTCCTTCGCGCATACGGCAAAGACGGCAACTTCGACGAGACGGAACCGCAACCGCTCTCGATCGTGTATAGCGATACCGATCGAATCGACCTCGACCAGCGTCCGTTCGATCCCGAGGCAAATCCCGTGATGTTTGCCGAGTACGGCGAGAATCGTATGGCGCTGCACAATATCGGGCTCGGCAGCGGCACCATCAGCGTTCGCGGTGAGGGCATCCCGGCCGAACACGAAGTGTGGGTCGGCGGACGGCCGGTGCCCGTGGACGAGAGCGGTCGTTTCGTCGCCGAGGAAATCCTGCCCGAGGGCGCACACACCGTCGAAGTGGCGGTCCTCGACAAAGACGGGAACGGCGAACTGTATCTGAGAGATCTCGAGTTCAAGACCGACGACTGGTTCTACGTCGGCATGGCTGACCTGACCTTGTCCGCCAATTCGTCGAGCGGGCCCGCAGACCTGCTCACCGGCGGCAATACGGATTACGACCCGGATTCGAGCGTTGACGGCCGGCTCGCGTTTTTCGTCAACGGCAAATGGGGTAACCACTGGAAGCTCACGGCCAGCGCCGATACCCGCGAGGGCCCGATCGAGAACCTGTTCTCGAATTTCATGGACAAGTCACCGGAATCCCTGTTCCGGCGCATCGACCCTGACTACTACTACCCGACTTTCGGCGATGACGGTACGGTCGACGAGCTGGCGCCGACGATGGGCAAGTTCTTCGTCCGTCTTGCCAGGAACGACGATTACGGTCAGTGGGGCAACTTCAAGGTTGCCTATATGAACAACGAACTGGCACAGGTCGACCGGGGACTTTACGGTGCGAATCTGCATTACGAGTCCGCGGCGACGACGGGCTTCGGCGACCAGCGTTTCGCGATCGACGGTTTTGCCGCGGAGCCCGGCACGATTCCGAGCCGCGAGGAGTTTCGCGGCACCGGCGGTTCGCTCTACTTCCTGCGCCGCCAGGACATCCTTGCGGGCTCCGAACGGCTGCGCATCGAGTTGCGCGACAAGGCGTCCGGTCTCGTGACGGGGGTCGTTAACCTGACGCCGGCGATCGACTACGACATCGATTACCTGCAGGGCCGTATTCTTCTATCCGAGCCGCTCGCGGCGACGGCCGACGACAGGCTCCTGGTGCGGAGCGGCGCGGTATCCGGTGACGAAGCCTATCTCGTCGCGCGTTACGAGTACACGCCGGGCTTCGACGACATCGATGCGCTGGCAGTCGGCGGACAGGCGCACTACTGGGTCGGCGACTGGGTCAGGCTCGGCATGACCGCGAATGAGAACGAACAGGACGGCGATGACAGCGGCCTCAGTGGCGCCGACCTGACGCTGCGACTCGCCGCGGAATCCTGGCTGAAGCTGCAGCAGGCGAAAAGCGAAGGGCTGGTATCGCTGCCGCTGCTGTCGAGCGACGGCGGCTTCGCCTTCTCTGGATTAGACCCGGCACCGTTTACTAGCGCGGAAGCGGAAGCGAAGCGCGCCGACCTCAGCATCAGGTTCAGCGACGTCATCGGCTTCGTGCCCGGCCGCCTGACAGCATACGTGCAGGAAGCAGACGGTGGCTACTCGGCCCCGGGCCTGACCACGCTGACCGACACCAAGACGTACGGCGGCACGCTCAGTCTGCCGATAACGGAGCGCGTCACGCTCGACACGAAAGTGGACAACCGGCTCCAGGAGCAGGGCATCGAGACCCGCGTCCAGGAATACAACCTCGCTTACCGCATGTCCGAGCACTGGACACTGAGCGCCGGTTATCGCGAGGACGAGCGGACCGACGGCTCGATCATCGTGCCGCTGACGCAGGAACAGGGAGAACGCGTCGATGCGGTGCTGCAACTCGGCTACGATTCCAGAGGCGACTGGAGCGTGTATGCCTTCTCCCAGGACACGCTGTCGGTTACCGGGGATCGTGAGACGAATGCCCGAGCGGGCGTCGGCGGATCGTACCGCATCACGGAGAAGCTCAAGGTCGACGCCGAGGTTTCCGATGGCGATCTCGGGGCCGGCGGCCGTCTCGGCACCAACTACATCCATTCCGATCGTACGAGCATGTACCTCACTTACGTGCTGGATACGCCCCAGACCGGCAGCGGCATGCTCGCCAGGCGCGGCGGACAGGGCAATCTCGTGACCGGCGTCAAGTCCCGGATTGCCGACAGCACCAGCGTGTTCCTGGAGGAACGCTATCAGCACAGCAAGTCGATGACCGGCCTGACGCACGCAACCGGCATCAGTTTCGCGCCGACCGACAAGTTGAGCCTGGGATTAAATACCGATATCGGCACCCTCGAGGACATCGAAACCGGCGCGCAGACGGAACGCCTGGCCGGCGGCGTGCAATTGGGCTTCGGCGACGAGGAGTTGCAACTGGCGAGCGCGATCGAATACCGCTACGACGACGCGCAACAGTTGGACCTGAGCCGTACGGAACGCACGACCTGGCTGTTCAAGAACAGCCTGAAATACCAGCTGAGCCCCGCGGCGCGCCTGCTCGGCAAGCTGAACCACGCGGAGAGCGAGAGCTCTCTGGGCACTTTCTTCGATGGTGGCTATACCGAAGCCGTGATCGGTTACGCGTACCGGCCCGTGCACAACGACCGCCTCAATACGCTGGTCAAGTACACATACTTTTATAATGTGCCGACGAGCGACCAGATCGGCCCGCAGAATCTCGCCGCAGAGTTCATCCAGAAAAGCCACATCGCGGCAATCGACGTAACCTACGATTTGACTTCTGCGTTCACGATCGGTGGCAAGTACGCCTACCGCCTCGGACAGGTCAGCCTCGACCGCGAGAATCCCGAGTTTTTCGAAAACAATGCGAGCCTTTACGTGATACGCGGTGATTACCGTTTCTGGAAAGAATGGGAGCTCCTGATCGAAGGGCGCGTACTCGACATGCCCGACATCAACGAACGTCGCAGCGGCGTGCTCGCCGCCGTGTCAAGATACGTTGGGGACCACCTGAAGATCGGTCTCGGCTACAACTTCACCGATTTCTCGACGGACCTTAAGGATCTCGAATACGATCATCATGGCGTGTTCCTGAGCCTGACCGGCGCGATGTAGGCGAGAACGATCTGTTACCTCAGAAGAACCAGTGAAATCGGGCGCCGATCACGGTTGCCGAGGAGCTCGTGACCGTTTCGCTCGCGTCGATGTCCGGTACTTCGACGTACTGGATCGATGGCGTGATATGGCCGTTGCCATCGAAGACCGGGATGCGGAAATAGATTTCCGAATCGAATCCACGGTCGCGCTTGGATACCTGGAATTCGTCGGATATCGCGGTGTGGGCGACGCCGAGTCCGAACAGACCGTAACGGGTCTTTCGCTGGTAGGCAAAGGATAAGAAGCGATCGCTGACCGATACGTCACTGTTCGCGAGCCCCACCCGGACATTCATCGCGTTGGCGCCGGCCTGCCAGCCGTAGACGCCATAGAGTCCGTAGTTCGTCTCCGTGTCCGTGTCACTGCCGGCGACCAGATGGTCATCGGTTCTGACCCAGGCGCCGACCCGGAACGAAGCGCGTTCGAATAACCAGCTGCCGCCCGCGCCGAGAAACACGCCGCGTCCTTCCGATGTCAGATCGAGTAGATCCTGGTACGAGCGATCGGGCAGATCGCTAATACCATCGGACCCGGCGAGCACGAGCGTCAGCTCCGGTCGCCGGCCTTTACCCTTCATTCGGTAAACACCGCCCAGCGTGTAATCGGGAAACGCGATCGTGGCGTTGTTGACGAAACTGCCGTTCAGGAACTGCTGGTTCTCGTCGTTGGTGATGCGACTGCGGTCGAGCCAGGCGGACGGGTCGATGAGCCCGACCATGAGCGTACGACCTTCCTGCATGAAAAACGTGTAATTGAGCTCAGAGATCTGCACGCCGCCGTCGCCATCGCTTGTCAGGACAGAGCGTGCGTCGCCGTTCACTGTCGGATAGAACGCCGAAACGCCGTCAGATCTTGCCGACGAACTTGCCTCGATATAAAGCAGCCACTCGCCACTCGAACGGCTCAACCTGGCAAACAGGTCGGCGGATGCCGTCAGCTCCGCTTCGCTCTGCTGGTCGTCCGACCGCTGATAAACGGTCGTGACGCCGCCTTCCCACTGAACGTCTTCGGCAGCCGCGACCCCGGAGACGAGAACGGTGACGATCCATATAATCGCCCGCTGTCCCGGTGTACGCGGTCTGTGGCGATGCCGCACGGTCGCCGCCGCCCGCCGCCAATGGATTTTCAGGCGCTGCATCAATCGCGTCGATCAGAACTGGTAGGCGATGCCGAATCCGAGAAAAGCATCCGCCGCGCGACCATTGAGCCCGGCACCGACGTGCAGATCGAGCTGCAAATCGAAGCGCGGCAGGTAGGCAATGCCTCCGTTCAGGAAATGTTGCGGCCCGGCGTCGCCGCCATAGGTACCGAAATACTCGACGTAGGCGCTGGTCGTCGCATTGACCGGCAGGCCGACGCCGAGCGCATTGCCCAGGGTGAGATCATCGTTGGCGCGCTGGACGAGCACGGTTCCGAACCAGTTCATGCCGTAGTCCAGTGACCAGAAAGCGCCGACGGTCGGATCGACGCCGTCCCCGCCGAATCGATCGTCGCCGGTCGGCAATGACAAGCCGGCAAAAAGCGCCAGCGGAACGGTCGCACTCTCATCGTTCACCTGCCATTTGACGCCGATGTTCACGTTGTATTCGCCGTGCGTGTCCTGGCCATTGACTTCCTGCCAGGAAATACCGGGCCAGCTCAGCTGCAGCTCGAGTTTCTCGACCAGGCCTATCCGGACGAGCGCCAGCGGTAATGTGTGATCGTCGATATCCACGGTCCCCGAGTCGCGTGTGTACTGATAGCCGCTTTCGATCTGCATCGTCGAAGGCGACAGCACGAACGGCGACGAACTGAAGCCCGGGCGTTCCGCACTGATGGGCGCCGAATCCTGGGCAACAACGCATTGACATGCGGTCGCCGTTACAAGGGAGACAAAAATTCGTCTGGCGTTCATTACCGATACTCGCTCACGGAAAATCACAACCGGATATTGAAGTTGAGCACGCCGTGGTGAAAAACCCGGTCTTCCCGATTGTCGACCTGGATAAATTGATTCATGTAGCCGGCCTCGATGGACATGCTGTCACTCAAGCGCCAGCCCAAACCGACAAATGTGCGATTCTGCCCAAAACCGGAATCACCTCCCCAATCGGTATCCTTGAGATCGACAAAAGGCTCGATGCCGATGACCAGGCTGTGTCTTCCATCCGTGCCGATCGGGCGGACATATTTCGTGAGAAATCGCAGGACCACACCGACATCCTGGCCGACGCTGACCGACCGTTGTTCGAGCCGGGCTCGCATCGACACGTTGCCGCCAAGAACCCGGCCCGCAGGCCAGTCGATCTGCTGCCAGTAACGATTCTCATGTGAAACGGCGTCAGTCGCACTGCGTGAGCGGAAACGTGCGTAACCGACCCAGGCCCTGACGTTGCCAGATAAGCGATACCCGATCGCCGGTCTTATCAACAACTGACTGGCACCGCTGCCCGGATCGAAGAATCGCGCCTGCGAGTCGACCCAGTAATGCCATCGCGTATCCTCGCCGCCCGAGCGGAACGCGTCGGACAGCGAGAAGGACAGCCACGCGCCCGCGTTCTCCTCCGTTGCCAGCGAAGGTCGGGGCGTGGCAAGGCAAATCGCTGCCAGCGCGAACGCGAAATATCGTATCGTGTAATGTCTGTCAGTCATGCGATTTCGGTCCGCGCAGCGGCCTCGAATATTTGTACCCTTTGCTAAAAAAACGCCCGACACCCCCCATGGGGGCAGCGAGGGTATCAGTTTTCGACGAGATCACAAGTGGCAATGCCGGGCGATTGTGAAATTCGCCGATGCGGTGACCCGGGCCGCCTGGGCGGCGCGCAGACCCAGAATGCCGAGGCGCCAAATCAGTCCGGAATCATCTACCCGGGTGCTTGTCCAAAACGTGCCCATGAGGCAAGGTTTTCGGCATATGGAGGACGCAGATGCCCACGCGTTTGTTCTTGACCCTTTTATTGATGCTGGCGGGCGGATCGGCCCTGTGCCAGGAGCAGGCGTCACGGCAGCCGAAGCTGGTTCTCGACGAGGATGTGTGGGTCACGTTTTACGATGTGCCGTCGCGAAGATTTCGTGATATTCGTACCGCGATTCTCGCGCGGAACAACGATGCGGCCTCGAGGGATCTCGCCGTTTCGGCGAACTACGTTTCAGTAGAGGCCGACAGGGCTTCGGATAATCTTCGGGGACCATTACAGGAAGTTGTGGCACGCTTGCGCACGCTGAGCGACGACGTCGATAGTGCGACGCTACAGGACCTGGACAGGGTGTTCGCGCGGGCGCACTGGCTCCTGGCGCAGCATTATCTCGAGCTGGCGCGCTACTCGCGCGACGCACGCGCCAATCGCGCCACGAGTTTGTATCTTTATGCGATAACGCACCACCTTGAACGGACGTTGTTGCGCAACAACATGGCGGTGAATCGTGAAATAGCGACGATACTTCAAAATCTGCGCGATGTTGCCGGCCGGTTACAAGGCGAGAAAACCTTCGAGCAGGCGTACAAGGAAAAACCTGTCGTTCGCGCCGAGCGATTGCTGAGAAAAATCGGCAAGGACATCGATCGCCCGGTTTTGATCACACCATCGCCAGAAATCTTGCTGGAAAATTAGAAAGTCATCGGACAGACTGAAACCGAGCATGCAGATGCCGAACATTCATAAAGGCCTGTCGTTGAGCCTGCAGGCGGCGCTGCTCGTCGGCGTCATCTTGTCACTGCTTCAGGAGCGCTGGCTCACGGCGATCGTTACCTTCGCGATCATTGCCATAACGTTCTTGCCGCTGGTACTCGGACGGCGTTTTGCGGTATCCATACCGCCGGAATTTGAGGCATTGACAGTCGTATTCGTCTACGCGTCACTGTTCCTGGGAGAGGTGCGGGGTTATTACGTCCGTTTCTGGTGGTGGGACGCGGTGCTTCACATCGGATCGGGCTTCCTCCTCGGCATACTGGGATTCCTGCTTGTCTATGTTTTGAATGAGCGTGCCGATATCGATCTGCACATGCGACCTCGATTCGTCGCGCTGTTTGCCTTCATGTTTTCCGTCGGCATGGGCGCGCTGTGGGAGATCTTCGAATTCGGGATGGACCAGGTTTTCGGGCTGAATATGCAGAAATCAGGCCTTATAGATACCATGTGGGACCTGATCGTCGACGCCGTCGGCGCGCTGACGATTGCCCTCATGGGCTGGGGCTATTTGCGAACGGCCGGCTCGAACTCTTTCCTCGAGCGCTGGATCGCCAATTTTATTCGCGAGAATCCGCATCTTTTTAACGTGGACAAGGGCGGGAACTGATCAAAAGGAGAAATGCAAGTGTTAAGACTGACTGCTGAAGTACGCAATCCCTCGAGACGAAATTCGAAGGAAACCCGGGCGATTATCATGTTGATCGTCGCGGCTGCCACGTTCCTCTCGGCGTGTGCCAGTCAGTCGGATGGCCGCGTGCGCGGCCGCGAGGTTCGCATTCGTTATGCCCAGGTGATCGATGTCGAACGGGTCAAGATGCCGTCGAATGCGCCAGCCGGTGCCGTGGTCGGCGGTTTCACGGGCCTGATTCTGGCGCGCAACCGCTCGACCGGACGCCAGATTGCCAGCGGTATCGGCGGCGCGGCCCTGGGCGGCCTGGCGACGGCGGCGCTTGAGGGCGACCGGCTCGGTTACAGCTACAGGCTGAAATTCGCCGATGGCAGCGAATCGGATTTCATCACCGAGAAGGGCTATTTGCAGGTCGAGGACTGCGTGTCGGTCGAGCGCGGGGAATATGCGAACATTCGGCGCGTCGCCAAAACGCTTTGCGCAGGCGGTCCGACGAGAGTCGTAGAGGAAACCCACATTCGCGATGCCGAGCAGTGCCACGCGGCCAAGGAGCAGCTGTTGTCGGCAGGGACCGAGGAAAACATAGAGCAGGCAGCCCGTAAAGTCGCGATTCTGTGTCAGTGATAGACTGGCCTGCCAACGTATATCGTCAGGCCGCTTCAACGGCTTCGATGCGGTGTAGAATCTGATGGCAAAACGAAGCAGAAAAGACAAGTGAGCAACCAGGAATTGTTGTACGACATCAACAGTATTGCGATTACGGGAACGCTGTTCGTCCTGATCATCCTGTTTAACGAGTTCGGATTCAGGATAGGACGGTTCGTTCAACACAGGACAGACGAGGAAATCAAATCGCTAACGGGCGCCATACAAGCCAGCGTGCTCGGTTTGCTGGCTTTGCTGCTCGGATTCTCGTTCAACATGTCGATGCAGCGGCACGACAGTCGCAATCATGCGCTGGTCGATGAGGCAAACGCGATAGGAACGGCCGTTTTACGCGCCAGGCTGCTGCCTGAAAGTATTCAAGATGATGTCGAAGCGACCTTTCGCGAGTACATCGAATTACGCATCGCCATGGGAACAATCGACCTCAGCAGGACCGCGGAAAGAAACCAATACAACAGGGAGGTGGCGCGGTTGCAGGCGCAACTGTGGGCTTTCGCCGTCGCCGCCGCCAACGAGGACCCGCGCGCTGTTACATCGGGCTCATTCATGACGGCCTTGAATGCGGTCATCGACACTCAGGGGACGCGCCACGCATTGCTACAGACTCACGTTCCCGAAGTCGTGCTGTTCCTGCTATTCATCGTGTTTATTGTCGCAGGTGGAATGCTCGGTTATTCGACCGGGCTGAGTGGCAAACGCGTGGTGATTCCTAGTGCGCTCGTCGGCTTTCTGATCGCGCTTATTGTTTTCATCATCATCGACCTGGACCGGCCGAGACGCGGAGTGATCCAGGTCAATCAGGGCTACATGACCGCACTCTCGGAACTCGTCGCATTAGATTAGTCACCGAAGGTCATGAACGACGGGCCATCGCGACTTTTCCCATCAGATCAACCAGGGTAATGCGAGGGTCGCCAGGCCGAGCACCAGGAAGAAGCCGCACATGTCGGTGATCGTCGTCAGCACGGGTCCGGACGCGACGGCCGGATCGACATGAAACCGCTTGAGTAAGAGCGGCACGGTGCCGCCGATCGAGACTGCGATGATCGTATTGAGTCCGAGCGCCAGTCCGACGACTGCGCCCAGTACGGGACTGCCTTGCCAAAGGTAAGCAGCCAGCGACAGCAACACGCCGAGTGCCAGGCCGTTCAATAACCCGACGGACACTTCCTGCCACCATACACGCCACACGTCGCGTGGTTCGACGATACCGAGTGTGAGCTCACGCAGGCTGACGGCGACGGCCTGGTTGCCCGAGCAGCCACTCATGTCGGAAACGATCGGCAGGAAAACGGCGAGGGCAATGACGGCGCTCACCGTGTCCTGGTAAAAAGCGATGACGCTGGCCGCGATGATATTGAGCAGGATGTTGACGCTCAGCCAGGATAGGCGGCGTCGTGCGCGAGCGACAACGGGCATCGCGCGCACCTCGTCACCACCTACGATACCGGCCACTTTCAACTGATCACTCTGTGCACGCTCGGCGACCGCTTCCTGAACGTCGTCGTTGCGGACGCGACCGACCAGGCGGCCGATACGGTCGACGACGGGAACGCCGGGCGTCTCGTACTCGTCGAAGTATTCCTCGAGTTCCTCCAGCGACGCCGTCACTGGCATCGTCCGAATTAACTGGGCCATAGGCCGCAGCGCGGATTCGGGCGACGCCAGCAGCACGTCCTTGATGTCGACCGCGCCTGCCGGCCGGCCACGCCGATCCAGTAACATTAGCCTCCCCGGAAGCTGCTCGAACGTCAGTTTCCGTTCCTGGAGGTCGCTCAGAAAATCCTGTACCCGGCACGAGTCCGGATAGGCGAAATACTCGGCTTCCATGAGACCGCCGGCGACGTCCGACGGGTAGCTGATCAGCTCGCGAACCTGGTCGGCAATGGCGGGATCCATTTCCCTCAGGATTGCGTCGGCATCGTCCTTGTCCATTTCCGCGAGCAGGTCGGCGCCCTCATCGGTCGGCAGCTCGTCGACGATGTGCGCCGCCTGCTCCGCATCCAGATGCTCCATCAGGTCTGCTGCGTGCTCATCCGGGATGTCGTCCAGCAGATCTGCCGCTTGATCCGGCGAAACCAGGGCGAGAAGGCGTTGCTGGTCGTCGGCCGTAAGTCGGAAAAGCACGCGGACGGTCTGTTCGGGCGGCAATTGCTTCAGCAGGGCCTCGGCCGCATACCTGTCGCCCTCATCGAGAAATTCCCGAAGTGCTTCCCATGGTGCCGCCTCATTGATTTCAGTCATTGCCTTCTCCGAAAAAAGATGTCGCGAAATGTGCACGTCGCATCGGGTGGAATCAAGCGTCTTCGCGGCCTGTCCGATCGCCCGCGCGCGCGGCGGAGGCTGCCCGGACTCCTGAGGATAGTTTACATAAATATATGATTTTAATACGAATATTTTTGTTGACTTTCGGCTCTCGCAGTATAAATTTCGCGAAAATCAGCACCTGAAAGGCAACATATCCGGCAGCCGCGAGCGGCCGGGGAATCGACAGTCGGCAAGGCCCTTTTTAGGAGACATTGATGGCCAAGCGCAGTAACGACGAATTAGAGGACTTTGACGACCTCGAGTTTTCATTCGGTCCGGACCTCGACCTTGAAATGTTCGATGACACCGCCGTCGACGAAGTGAAGGCGGAAGAAACCAACCTGTCCGCATGGCAGCGCATCGAAATGCGCAAGGAATCAGACTGGTTGCGCAGCCAGGTCGTCGATTGGGACGATTGGGACGAATTTTTCGACAGTCATTGAGACAGTGATTCGACGCTATTGGCCTCGTCCGGAATGAGCCGGACGAGGCGTGGGCAGTCGACAAGAGTCAGTCTCGAGGCAAATCTAATGCACAGGCATCACGGCGACGATCATCGCAACGACAAATACTTCGCGCGCACCGATTTCGACGGTGACTGGGTTCATTCACAATCAAGGCGGGAACGAGGAAAAGCGCGTCGCGTCCGGCACCGGCCGCTCGAGAAGTATTCACGGACGAAGCGAATCGACTGGTTCGAGGATTTCGACGACGACTAGCCGGCGACGCAGCCAGCCGCTGCCCTCGGGCACTACTGCTTCTTGACGCTGTAGACGAGGTCCAGGTTGCTGACGGTACCCGTTCGCGACTCCAGCATGATGCGTTCGCTGAGCTGGTAGCGAAGTAGCAGGGTGCCGAGCTTGTCGATGAGTCCGTAACCGTATTCGACCAGCAGGCGATCGCCGAAACGTTTGCCGGCGACGATCCTGCCGTTTTCCGAGCCGCCTTCCACCGTCAGTGTTTCGAGGCCCAGTCCGCTGCGGACCTGTGACGCAACGCGGCCGGCTCCCGACACGCCGAGTGCAAATGCGGCGCTGTTCAAGACGTCGACCTCGCCTACGCTCCCGGATAATGGCCGGCCGGTCAGCAGATACGACAAGGCTTCGGCATCGCTCATGACGGGCTCGCTGAAAATCACGGAGCGAAGCTGCGACGGCGTACCGCTGAGCTGAATGCCCGCATTGACGTCATCGACGCGGCGGACGGCGCGAATATCGAGTTGCGGATTATCGAGCGGGCCGTTGAACAAGAGTTCTCCACGCTCGATTTCGAGCTCCTGGCCGTATGCGCGGTAACGGCCATCGCGAAGATTCAACACACCATTACCGGTCCAGGCTTCGCGAGTGCCGCCTTGCAGTCTGACGGCGCCGTCTACGCGTGCTGTCAACCCGAATCCCGAAAAACGCACCTCGCTCCCGAGAATGGTCGTCACGTCGAGGGCGAGGCGTCTCCCGGTGTATGCTTCGGTTCCTTCGCCGCGATGCACGATGGCGTCCGGCGACGGCGATTCCGCCGTTTCCGGAATCTCGTTGACGATGATGTTGGCAGCCGGAATGCCCAGCGCGCCGACCACGGTCGCCGAGCGCTCGTCGAAGACGGCCCTGATCGAGGGTGAAGCGGCCACCTGCCATTCCGGCAGCCGCGCCAGTTCGAAGTTGTCGCCGGTGAGGATGAGCTCCGTTCGGAAACCGGAATCGGTGCCGAGGCGCGTGTCCCCCTGCAGCCGGATCTGGCCGTCTCCGGATCGGGCGGTGCCGCGCAGCTGCAACTGGCCCGGGGCGGACTGGCCGAGACGAACGTCGATGTCGACGACCTCGATGCCCGCGCGCCGCACCACGAAAGCACCCGCAGTCAGTGCGATTTCCCCGATAAACGCCGGCTCACCGAACGTTCCCGAAATCGTCAGCCCGCCTTCGATCCTGCCTCGCGGATTGGTGATGCCGGGCAGAAACACGGCGGACAACGAGGTGTCGTTGATCGACACATTACCCTGGCCGGCAATGGCAGACTGGCGATCGGCCAGGTCCTGGATCGCCAGCTCGAGATCGGCGGTGCCCGCGCCTTCCGCCATCGCGACGCGAATCGCCGAATCGACGCGATTGTCATTGATCGTGGCGCTGCCCGCGGCCTCCGGGAACGAAACCGATATCGTCTCGCCCTCATAGGTCGCGACGAACTGGGCTTCTCTGAGCGCTGCGCCGGCGGTTCCTGTCAGGCGCCCGTCGCGGCTGACGACGTTCAGGCGTGCATCGACGAATCCTGTCAGGCTGGCTTCCGCCGGTAACTCCATGCGGAATGCCGACAGCGGCAGGTCACTCAATGAGAATTCGATAGCGGCCAGCCCTTCGCGCCGGTAGCTGCCACCGAAACAGGCGCGACCGGGATCGGCGGGTGGGAACAGGCAGGTCTCCGATACGGCGACGGTTTCGAGCGACACGTCGAGGCTGCTTTGCTGCCGGGTCGCCCAGCGACCGAGCGCCTCATTGACGATCTCGAGCGAGGTCATTCGACCCGACCACGCGTCATCCTGAAGTCCGCCTTCGGCGCTGACGTCGAGCTCACTTTCATAGCCCGTCAGCGAAATCCGAAGGCTGTGGCCGTTGAGTCGACCACTTGCCGTAATTTCCGCGCTGTCGAGCGTCGTGTCGCCCATTGACACTTGCCGTAACCGCGCCGCGGCAGAACCCGGTTTGTCCTGAAACACGCTCGCGTCGATCGACAGATCCGCCGCCGCATATTCTTTCCAGCGCATTGCGGTGCCGGCCAGGTCGACGACTATGTCCGGGCGGTCTCGCGTGCCGCGTAGCGTGACGCGACCGCGGAGCGAACCCGAAGCGTCGGGCAGGACTTCGGTCAGCGTCGTGAGCTCGAGATCGGCATCGAGCGATATCGCCGCTCCGAGCGAACCGCTGAACATGGCACTGTTCGATCCGATTCGAAGGCGCGCATCGCTGATCTCCAGGCTCTCCTGCGCGTAATTGACGATGCCACTGCCGTCGAGCGGGAAACCGTTGACGTCGCCACCCAGGCGCGAGATGCGAAGTTCGAATCCCTGCTCCCCGAACCTGCCACTGACGTTGCCGTCCATCTCCAGACGCCCGGTGACCAAATCGGATAGACGCGTTGCGTCGAGTCCCGACAGCGAAAAGTCGAGGTCGTACGTCTGATCCGGCCGCCAACGGGCATTACCGTTTGCCGCAAGATCCCCCCATTCATTTGTGAGGCGTAAATGCGAGACGCGTATCGCTTCCGTGCTGGCATCACCGGTCAGCTCGATCCGCGTCTCCGGCAAATCATCGAGCTGTGCACTGGCGTCGAGGCTGACCGAGTACTCGTTCACACTGCCATCGAGGCGCAAAGTCCCGGCAGAGGATTGCAGTAATCGATCGCCGAGCGAGAGTTCGAGTGATTGCCACTCGTTCGTGAGACTGGCGAGCAGGGTGCCGGAATCGAGCGCAATGCTGCCGGACGTCGACAACGTGACCGGTGCCGTCAGCGAATTCCGCAAATCGAAGCGGCGCATGTCCCCTTGCAAGGCAAGCTCGCCGGCGAACACTAGCTCGTCAGACTCCCGCCAGCGCCACACGACACGGGTACGGCTGGCGTACCAGTCTTTCAGCGCCAGCCTCCCGTCGAGATCGAGATCGAGTTGCGGGTTCCGTAACCGCAGCCGCGAAACACTCAGGTCGGAACCGAACAGGCTGGCCGCCAGATCCACGGAGTCTGCCGCGTACGTAAAGGCATCGCTCTGATAGCTCACGTTTTTAAGTTGCCCGTCACGAAGCGAAATATCGATCGGCAGGTCGACCGTCGGCATACCGGGCGTATCATCGGGTTCGTCTGACGCCTGTATCGCGATTGACAATCGGCTGGCCGTCAGCTCGTTGACATCGAGATAACTGAAGACGAGCGGAATCAGCTCTATGTTCAAATAGACATCTTCGCTCCTTACGCTGACCGTGTCGTCGAGCCACTCGACTGAGCGGATGCGCAGTCCGCCCAGCAACGTCCCCGCCGTTTCACCGATGACGAGTTGCCGCGGAAGAAAAGTCGCAGCGCGACTCAGTGCCCAGCGCGCACCGGACTCGGTGTACAGCAGCCACAGCGCGCCGCCCAGTAACAACATGCCGATAAGGGCGAGCGCGAGCCAGATTTTTCGCGTGAGCGTCACAGGTCCGCACCGAGTCGAAGATGCAGGCGGATGCCCGGGTTTTCCTTGGTCAGCGGATACCCGAGGTAAATCCGTATCGGACCGAGGGGCGAGCGCCACTTGACGCCAATGCCGGTGCCCACCTCGGCATCGAAATCGGCGTGGTCGAAAGCGTTGCCGGCATCGACGAAAACGGCACCGTAGAAATCGCCGCGCAGGTGATGTTCGTACTCGATACTCCCGACGAGCAGGTTGAGGCCGCCGATGACGTTGCCGTTTACGTCTGTCGGGCCGAGGCTTTCGTAGCCGAAACCACGGATAGACTCGTCACCGCCGGCGAAGAATCGCACCGACGGCGGCAGCTCGGCGAAGTCGCCGGAATAGGTGGCTCCGGCGTTCAGCCTCGCGATGATCCTGTTGTCGGATCCTATTGGCCTTATCAGGCGCAGCCAGGCAAGGGCTTGTAAGTACGACGTGTTGGAGCCGAGTACCTGGTCCGTACCACGTAGTTCGACGCCGAATCGGCGACCGCGCAGCGGGAAGACGTCACGATCGGATTTTTTATGATCGAACGACACGGATGGCACAATGGTACGACTGGTATCGATGTCGGTGCCGACATTGAACGATTCATTGTTGAAATCGAGTCCCAGTGTCCTGAGCCAGGTGTCGCTCATCGCTTTCGTCCAGCGAACGCCTAACCGTTGCGCCTCGCTATCGAACGAGTCGGTATCCTCGTTCGACAAGGCGCCGGTGAAACTGAACCACTCGCGACGCGGGTCGCTCAGTGGAATGCGATACTCGAGCGTGAGTCCCTGCACGACCGGAGACAAGCCGAGGTCGGCGATCAGCCGATGTCCCTTTCTGTTCAGGCGATTGTTTCGGAAGCCCGAACGGAGCCGGATGCTGGTATCGGTCGACGCGCCGACGCCAATCGTATACTCGATGCGAGTGCCCGGATAGAGGGACACACGAATCGGTATTTGCTGATCCTCGGCGTTGTCAATGTCCGGAACGACTTCGATACGACCGAAATACGCGCTGTCGGACAGGTTCCGATAGGCACGCGCAATTTCGTTACTGTCAAAATAATCGCCGGGCTCGAGATTCAGATAGCCGGAAACTACGGACGGATTGAGGAATGCCTGTTCCACGCGTATTTCGCCGATGCGATATCGCGGGCCGCTGTCGAAACGTACCGTCACGTCGGCGATTCCCTCGTCGGGCCAGATGTCGAGGCGGCTGTCTGTAAAATCGGCTTCTACGTAACCTCGGTCCGCCGCAACGATCTGCAGGTTTCTCTTGAGCCGGTCGTAATCCGCGTGCCGTACGGGTCTCCCGGGGACCAGCGATGCGGGATTTTTCAATACATCGAAAGCGGGATCGGTCGATGCATCGCCGGTGATCGCGATGTCGACGTTTCTGAGCACGACTGGTTTGCCGGGATCGATTGTGAGCGTTGCGTGCCAGCAATCTTCGTCCTGTCTGAGTGTCGCGTTGATGACGGGTTCGTAGTAGCCGAAGGGCTCCAGCGCTTTGCGTGTCTCCGTTTCGATCGTGCGAAACCGGCGACGAATGCGCCATGCCTCGGCATCGCAGGGTTCGGATCCGAGCGTGACGTATGCCCTGACGTTCTGCTCGAGTTCCGGTTCCACGCCGGAAACCGCGAGCTCGGCCAATGCCGAAGAAGGCGCGAGGAGCGCGGCAAGCGTGAGACTGGTGCGAAACGGGGACATCGGGGGGTTCTACGGGCGGTTCGATAACAAACGGAAAAAAATTAGACAACGCTTCAGGCTGAAATGTGCCGGATAATTAGCGGCACCAATCTCCCGACACGGACTCACGGTCAGTGGTCGATGCCCGGCTGCCAGCGATACTCCTGGATCAGAGCCATTTTTTCCACCGGAAATAAAGCAGCAGGCCCACGGCGGCAACCAGCATGATCGCCACCGAGCCGTAGAAACCCCACGGGCTTTCGATACCCGGTAGCCCCCCGACGTTCATGCCGAGCAGGCCGGTGACGAAGGTCAGTGGCAGGAAAACGGCGGCCACCACCGAGAGCACATACATGCGCGAGTTCTGCTGCTGGGCGATCTGGCTCAAAAGCTCCTCCTGGAGCACGATCGTACGCTCGCGCGCCAGGTCGAGGTCTTCGAGGTAGCGCGTGATACGGTCCGCCTCCTGGCGCAGGTCATGCGCATCCGATCCGTCGAGCACCGCTACCGGCTGGCGATTGAGGCGATCCAGTGCATCGCGTTGCGGTGCGAGGAAGCGGCGGACGGAGGCTATTTCCCGCCGCAGGGCCGCAAGCCGCGGACGGAATACGGTCGGATCGCCGTTTCCGATCTCGTCTTCCGCTGCGTCCAGTCGCTCGTCGATCGAGTCGACAAAGTCGCCGATCCGCTCGGCGAGCCGCTCGATCAGCATGACAAGCAGCTGGCCAGGTTTTCGCGGGCCATTGCCGGCGGCAATGGCATCGCCGATGTCCACGACGGACAGGAGGCGCCGCCGCCGCGAGCTGATGACACGGTCGGCGTCGACCCACAACCTGACCGATACCATGTCCTCGGGATCGTCGCCCGGATTCGTATTGACGCCGCGCAGCACGATCAGCAGGCCGGACTCCGTCACCGCGGAGCGCGGCCGCGTTTCGCCGGCCAGCAATGCGTCGATCGCCTCGACCGGCACTCCGCTTTGTGTCTCGAGCCAGCGACATGCGCCGCGATCGGAAACATCGAAATGCAGCCACAACTTGCCGTCGACAGCCGACCATGCCTGTATCGCGGCGAAGTCGAGCGTCTTGCCGCCGCCCTGCCCGTCGAGCAAGTAACAGTAGAGAAATTGAGGATCGCGTTCACTCAATTCTTTTACCCCTGATCATCGTCTCGGATATCATCGTATCGTGCTCAGTTTTCTCGGCATCCTGCTCGGCATCGTCATCCTGATCGCCGGCGGCTACCTGCTGGTTCGCGGCGCAGCGGAGATCGCCGACGGATTCGGTGTCTCACCCCTGGTCGTCGGCCTGACAATCGTCGGCTTCGGGACCAGCGCACCGGAACTCGTCGTCAACATCGTCGGCGCATTGCGTGGAGCGACTGGCATCGCCTTCGGCAATGTGGTCGGATCGAACATCGGCAACCTCGGCCTGGTTTTGGGCGCAGCCGCCATTATGAGCCCAATCGCAATCCGGGGTGAAGTCGTTCGCCGGGAAGTTCCCTTATTGCTGTTGGCGACGACGATGATGATGGTTATGTCGCTGGATCGGCCGCTGGAGGGCATGCCGGCCGCCATACGCCGCACCGAAGCGATCGTCCTGATGCTGATGTTCTGCATCGTCATCTATATTACCGCGGTCGACCTGATGCGCGGCCGGTCTACGGATCCGCTGCTCGCCGATATGGAGGAAAGCCCCACGATCGTCACGCCGGCCAAGGGACGATTTCGCTGGCTGTTTGTCATCGCCGGTTTCGTTCTGCTCTTCGTCGGTGGCGATCTGACGATCCGCAATGGTGTCGCATTTGCCAATCAGGTCGGCGTTTCGACCACAGTGATCGGGCTGTTTGTCGTCGCTATCGGCACGAGCATGCCGGAACTGGCGACTTCTGTCATCGCGGCGATACGCGGCGAGCCGGATCTCGCACTGGGAAACGTGATCGGTTCCAATATTTTCAATTCGCTGCTGGTGTTGCCTGTCAGCGGTGTCATCGCACAGATTCCTGTGCCGATGGGCGGCGTCGGCGATATCGTCGTCTCCTGGCTGCTCGCCGCGTCGCTGATTCCCCTGTTTCTGCTCGGACGAGCACTTCTCGGCCGCGGTACCGGCGCGATTTTTCTCGCCGTGTATTTCAGCTACGCGGTTTACCGAATCCTGGGGGCGTAACGCCGGTGGTTGACAAGTTGATTGCTAGAAGGCCTGGATAATTCGACCGGATATCCTGTCAGTTTTTTCTTTTGCCTGAATCGACAAGTTGGATGCGCAGCGGATCGTCGCTGTCAACGTGAACATCGCGCTGCGGAAACGCAATGACGATACCATTCTCTTCGAATAAGTCAGTGATGCGAAATCTGATGTCACTGCGAATTTCACGTAAAAACCTTTCTCCACCGACATCGCACCAGAAGTACGTATCAAATATCAATGCATTATCGCCAAAGTCTTCGAAAATAACAGACGCCGCCGGTTTCTCTTTGACTTCAGGCTGCGCATTAACAGCTTTCAGGATCAGCTCGGCGACTTTTTTCACGGGCGATCCGTATTCGACACCAACGCGTATCGTGGTACGGATTTGCCGATCGACGAGCGTCCAGTTAATGACGGTCTGCTCCAGCAGCTGGCTGTTCGGAACCAGCAAGTGGACGCCATCAGTGCGGCGAATCCGGGTCGATCGGTTGCCGATCTTCTCGACGATACCCATCCGATCGTCCAGTTCAATGAAATCGTCGATGCGGATCGGCCGCTCCGCCATCAGAATCCAGCCACTGATGAAGTTATTGATGATGTTCTGAGCGCCGAAGCCGACGCCGATCGCTATTGCGCCGGTCGCAAACGCAAACGCGGTCAGCGGGACGCCAAGGAGACTCAACGCCGTCAAAATGACGAGGATCAGAATCGTGAAGAATGTGACTCGCTTGATCGTTTCTATGGCGTCGGGTCGCAGGCGGGTGCGGGTCAGCTTTCGCGCGAGTACGTGACCGATCAGTCGGCTGAGCAGATAACCGCCGACCAGCAGGACAATGACGGCGATAAGTTTTCCAACCGTCAATGCCTGCCCGTTGGACATCGGCAGAAGTGTGAAATTCAGGAACTCGGATAGCTGGTTCGGCATGGCTGAAGTACAGACTGAAGGCGTTCGAGGATGCGAATTATGGCCTAAACCGTTCGCTGCAAACCAGCCACGCAGGCTGTCGGGCCGCGGACGCGATTTTCTGAATGAAAGCGCGGGACCGATTGCCGGTCGGCCGTCGGCATCGCCCGCCGAAAAGCGTGGTAATTGACTTCATTCCATACTAATTTAAAAGGAACTCGAAATTACTTACTTATTTTAGTAGGTTGGGGTGACAACCATGGAAGATGTGATCTGGAACATTAAGGGCCACGACGAGCCGCTGATTGCGACCGCCATACATGACGGACATCGCGTCCGGCCGGAAGTCGCCGAGCTACTGCACATCAGCGAGAAAGACCGCCTGCGCGAGCAGGACCCGCATACCGGCACCCTGGCGAAATCGTTCAGGAATCACATCATCCCGGGGAAATCGCGCTTCGAGGTGGACCTGAACCGGCCTCGCCACAAAGCGGTGTACGTCGAGCCGGAGGACGCCTGGGGTCTGAGAGTCTGGAAGGAAAGGCCGCACGACGACCTGATCCAGCGATCCCTGAAGCAATATGACGATTTTTATGCGGAACTGCATCGCATTTATGCTGATATGAGTCAGCGTTTCGGTATGTTCGTCGTTTTCGACATTCACAGTTACAACCATCGTCGTGGCGGACCGGATGCCGAGCCGGAGCATCAGGACGGACACCCGGAAGTCAATATCGGTACCGGAACGATGGAACGAACTCGTTGGTCGAGTCTCATCGATCGATTCATGCAGGACCTGGCGTCTTACGAATCGAAAGGTCGGCGGCTGGACGTGCGGGAAAACATAAAGTTTCGCGGCGGCAATCACGCCAGATGGTCGCACGAGACATTCCCCGAATCAGCCTGCGTCATTGCCATCGAGTTCAAGAAGTTTTTCATGGATGAATGGTCGGGCGAGGTCTTCGAGAAAGAACTCCATTTCATCCGCGACGCTCTCGAGTCGACGTTCGAAGGCGTGACAAAGGAAGTCCGCGAGCTGGCCAGGAAGACACATGCAATCAGATGAGGTGCAACGCCTCGGGGAGCGGCTGGTCGTAGGTCCGGAAACGGAAATCGAGCCGGCAAGCTCGGCCAAGAAGCCTTTCATCAGCAACCGGGCAATAACGAACATCGTCGTTCGCTTGCAGGAAGGAAAACGGGTGCGCCGGTCGCTGCCCTTGTGGGGCCGCCTGCATATCGACAGGCAACTGCCATTCCTGGTCGTTTATCGCCGCCCTTTGGGTAAGAAGGACGCCGGCACGGCGCGCCTCGTCACCGGCGAGGCGTCGTACCTGACCGCCACCGGCGGCCGCAAGCTGCACTCGAGCCTCGCGGCACTCGTCAGAGCGATTTCGACGAACATCGGCAGTTTGTTCGGTGCTTTCCTGGTGATAGAGATCTGGACCAGACCCGACAGGCAATCGGATGGCAGCCAGGAGGACTTCCGCCCCGAATTTCGGATTTTCACGTCCAGGGCCAATGCGACATCGTCTACCGTAGGCGCATTCGTCGAGAGCCTGACGCGGATTACGACGAAGCGATTGAAAGCCCGAGTTGCAGTGTTACCCACATCGAAGGTCCATCCGCCCGGTTTGTCGCAGCTGATATCGAAACAGGAATCCGTGGACCTTCGCATACAGCACCTGGGAATCGAGGTGAAAGCGGTTTATAGAGGCGCAAACGGTGAGGAGTTTCCGCTGATTCGACGCGCACTTCATCGCGGCCTCGCGCGCGCCATCAAGGAGGGCGTATTCGAATTTACCCAATCGCAAACGACGCATCGCCCGAGCAACTATCAATCGCTGGGGCCGCGCAGCTTCATCAAGGCGGTGTGGCAGGTGGATCAGCAACTGGCGGACGTGAGCAATCAGTTCGATTTTCTGCCGAGCATTACACCGACCAATACGGATGCAGCCTGGGCGGCATTCCAGCGCAAGCGATTCAGCGTGATGCCCGAATTCACGTATCGGCCGTTACCAGTCGAACCGACGCAGCTCAAGCGCGAGTTGTTCAAGATCCCGATCGAGCGTGTGTCGGATCCAGTATTGGCGCAGCTATTCCGGTCGCAGCAGAACGACATGGACCGAAAGCTTACGATGCTCGACGAGCGCGGTACGGATATTTTCTTTTACGGCAGCCTGATGTCCTACGGTAAGGTCGACGAAAACCTGTGCGCCGCAGCGGCATCGATCCTGTCGAGTTTTCCGCGCAGGTCACGCGACAGTTCTAAAGGCGGCCGCGTCGATGCGGATGAATTCGCACGCCTGGCCACGGCGCAGATCGAGCAGTATCGGCAGTCATACCCGGGCCTGCCGAGCAAGGTCTCGGTGCGCGAGGATACGGCCGGACTGATGGTGTCCCGCGGCAACCTGCTGATCGGGAAAAGCGTCAGGACACCCAGGTCGAGGGTCGATGCGCTCATCGCGCACGAGGTGGGCACGCATATCGTGACCTACTTCAATGGCAAGGCCCAACCATTTCGACAGCTGTATGTTGGGCTGCCGAATTACGACGAGCTCCAGGAGGGACTGGCCGTTCTGGCTGAATACCTCGTCGGGGGCTTGAGCAAGCCACGGATGCGATTGCTGGCGGCGCGAGTGATCGGCGCAAAGGCGCTGATCGGCGGCGCGTCCTTTGTCGACGTTTTTCGCATGCTCAACAAGGACTACGGTTTCGAGCGGCGAACGGCATTCGGCATCACGATGCGACTGTTTCGCAGCGGCGGCTATACGAAAGACGCTGTCTACCTGCGCGGTTTGCTTCGCATCATGGAATACTTGAGGCAAGGCGGCGATCTCGAGCCGCTCTACGTCGGAAAATTCGGTATGGAGCATCTGCCAATCATTAAAGAGTTACAATCCAGGGAGGTCCTGAAAGCTCCCGTCATTCGCCCGCACTACCTCGACACGCCGGAGACGGCGCGGCGATTGCAGAGATTGCGGGAGGGGGGCAGTGTTCTCGAGCTGGTGGAGAAGAGAAAATGAGAATCGGATTTGCAGTAAATGACGTCAAGACCGAGCAACCTGGTTACACGACCGTGCGGCTCGCGATGGCGGCAATCAATCGGGGACACGAGGCTTTTCTGATCGGTGCGGGTGATTTCGCGTACGACAAGGACGAAAAAGTCCGCGCGCTCGGCACCACGGCGCCGAGGAAAAAATACAAGGCCTCGGAAAGATTTCTCGCGGACCTCCACGGCAAGAGTGCCGTATGCGAGCGAATCACCGTCGATGAGCTCGACGTATTGATGTTGCGCAGCGATCCGTCCAACGACACTGGCTACCGGGCGTGGGCGCAGAGTTCGGGCATCATATTCGGCCGTATGGCGATGCGCAGTGGCGTGATCGTCCTCAACGATCCCGACGGGCTGGCGGCGGCGATGAACAAGATGTACTTCCAGTATTTTCCGGAGGAGGTTCGGCCGCGCACGATCATTACCCGCGAGAACGACGAGGTGAAAAAGTTCGCCAAGGAAGAAGGTGGCAATATCGTACTGAAGCCGTTGCAGGGCTCGGGCGGCCAGGGTGTCTTCCTGGTGCGCAAGGACGACCTCTCGAACCTGAATCAGATGATCGAAGCCGTCAGCCGCGACGGTTACGTCATTGCACAGGAATTCCTTCCGGCGGCGGTCGAAGGCGACACGCGGATGTTTCTGATGAACGGCCAGCCGTTGAGGCACAAGGGCCGCTACTGTGCATTTCGGCGCGTTCGCACCGGGGACGACATCCGCAGCAATATTCACGCCGGCGGCAAGCTGCGCCCCGCGGAGCTGAGCGACGATCATTTCAAGATTGCGGAGACGGTTCGCCCGAAGCTCGTGCAGGACGGCATGTTCCTGGTCGGGCTCGACATCGTCGGCGACAAGCTGATGGAGATCAACGTGTTCTCCCCGGGCGGACTGGGCAGCGCCCAGAAATTCGAGAAAGTGAACTTCCCGCACGCTGTGATCGCAGCCCTCGAACGCAAGGTCGAATACATGGGGTATTACCGGAGAAACTTCGCAAACGTCGAAATGTGTACCCTCTAGTAGCGAACGGTTTCCGGTGAATTATTGACATGGCTCTATCACTGAGCGGCAGCAGCATGATTCGCGGTCGGCGCCACGTCGAACCGAAGTATCTGTTGCGCGACTTCGAGCCGGCCTATGTTGCGACCTGGCGGCGCGGCGAAATTCCTGCGCGCGTCAAGGTCGCACTGGCCGAGCTCGAGGACTGTTGCGCCTGCCCGCGCAATTGCCACGTCAATCGCCTCGTCGACAAGGCGCGGGTCTGCAATACGGGCCGATACGCAATCGTATCGAGCGCGTTCGCGCATTTCGGCGAGGAAGATTGCCTGCGCGGCTGGAACGGTTCCGGCACAATTTTTTTCGGCCTGTGCAACCTCCGCTGCGTGTTCTGCCAGAACTGGGACATCTCGCAGCAGCACACCGGAACGGAATGCAACGCGCAAGACATAGCGAAACTGATGCTGACGTTGCAGGATCGCGGTTGTCACAACATCAATTTCGTGACGCCAGAGCACGTCGCGCCGCAGGTCGCCGAGGCGATCGCGGCCGCGGTGCCGCGCGGACTCAAAGTGCCGATCGTCTACAACACGAGCGCCTACGATTCGATTGCGTCCCTGAAACTCATGGAAGGACTCGTCGACGTTTACAT
Source organism: Woeseiaceae bacterium (assembly GCA_041598995.1). GTDB lineage: Bacteria > Pseudomonadota > Gammaproteobacteria > Steroidobacterales > Woeseiaceae > SZUA-117. The sequence goes on from JBFHXJ010000002.1 coordinate 84,038, forward strand.
GCCGGATTTCAAGTTCTTTTCCTACGAGCCATCTCGCAGCTATCTCAAAGCAAAGAACTATCCGGAGCGCGCCTGTGAAGCGATCCGGGAAATGCACCGTCAGGTCGGCGATCTGCGCTTCGGCGAAGACGGGCTCGCAAGACGCGGTCTGCTGGTACGCCACCTCGTCATGCCGAATCACATCGACGACTCACGCCGGATCTTCGAGTGGCTGTCCGAGGAGATCTCGCCCGATACCTACATCAACATCATGGACCAGTACCGGCCGCAGCATCAGGTTGGCAGCGACGGAAAGTACGAGACGATCAACCGCAGGCCGAGCGGGCAGGAGCTGGACCAGGCGTATGCAGCCGCCCGCGCGGCCGGACTGTGGCGCTTCGACAAGCGCTGGTAGTCGTTTCCGCGCCAGGCGATTACCGGACGGGAACCAGCGATGATTCAAGAAAAATAACCCCGCCGGAGCGGGGTTATTTTAGCGGCTCGTGTCACGCCTATTTCAGCGTAACCTCACGCATGAGGTATTCGCCGGTAATCTTTCGCATCGCCGGATAATTCTTTTGTGCATACTCTGTGGCTTCCCGGTTCCTTTCCTCGCCTCGGGCTTTCATAAACGCGTCGTAACGCTCTTTGTTCGGCGCCAGGTCCGCAGTATTCGCGAATTTGACGACGAGCAGCAGGTTGAACTCGCCGCTATCGGGCAGGATGCTGCGGAAAATTGACCAGCTCTCTATCTGTCCCAGGTCTTTTGCCACCTGATTCGATGCAGCCCAGGTCCTCTGGATGCCTTCCAGATAGGCGTCTCCCATGTTGGGGTCGACCTTGACTGTCGTAACCGACCAGAGTGCATCGCTGACCTCGTAGTCCTTGAACGGTTCCAGGTCAGCAAAAGCGGCAGTCGGGAATGCGATCATGGCAGCGATGATTAATAGCATTTTTCTGTGCATGTCGATCTCCTTAATTTCGTTGGTTGGTAAGAACAGTGAGAAAAGAGGCCTTCCGGCTTAGCGGGCTATCGCGGTTCTGAATTACCGTGTGCTTACGGCATGCGCCTCGTGCTTGCTGCAATTCGCGCTCTACGTTGATGAATTTCCTGTAATATTTCCACGCCGCGAAAATTCACTCACAAGCCATATCAGATTATAGTGCAGCTACAGCAAGCTGCAGGCAGGGCAGGAACGTGAACGCAACGACTACCGAGAGCTGGTCCGGCCGTCTGGCCTTTATCCTCGCTGCGATCGGCGCTGCCGTCGGTCTCGGTAACATCTGGAAGTTTCCTTACACGCTCGGCAGCAGTGGTGGCAGTGCATTCGTACTGGTCTATGTCATCGCGATCCTGTTCGTCGCGACGCCGATCATGATCTCCGAGATGATCATCGGCCGCCACGCGCGGGCCAGTGCGCCGACGGCGCTCCGCAATGTCGCCGTGAGCTCAGGCGCAACCCGCCATTGGGGTCTGCTCGGATGGATGGGCCTGGTTGCGCTGTTCCTGGTCTTGAGCTTCTACAGCGTGATCGCGGGCTGGACGGCCGCGTATCTCGTCAAGTCCGCAAGCGGTTCGATAAGCGGGCTGTCCGCAGAGCAAGTGGGGGAAGGCTTTGGTCAATTCATCGGCAGTCCGGGCGAAGTCGTTTTCTGGCATTTCCTGTTCACGGGCGTCACGATCTTCATCGTCTCGCGCGGCGTGAAAATAGGCCTCGAGAGAGTCGTGCGCGTCCTGATGCCCGCGCTCTTCATTACCCTGGTCGCGCTCGTCATCAACTCGGCGTTCGTCGGCGACTTTACGACCGCGTTCAAATTTCTGTTTACGGCCGATCTCAGCAAACTGACGCCGGATGTGGTGCTGGCCGCAGTCGGGCAGGCATTCTTTTCCGTGAATGTCGGTATCGGTGCAGTACTGACGTATTCAGCGTATTTGCCCGAGGACGTCAACATCTTCCGGTCAGCGATCGTTGTCGCGCTCGGCGATACGCTGGTCGCCCTCCTGGCGGGGCTGGCGATCTTTCCGATCGTGTTCGCCAACAACCTCGATCCGGCCGAAGGGCCCGGGCTGGTCTTCCTCACCCTGTCGACGGCATTCGCGCAGATGCCGGCCGGGTCCGTGATCGGCGCCGGATTCTTCCTGATGCTGGTCTTCGCGGCGCTGACGTCATCGATCTCGATGCTGGAAACGATGACGGCGCGGGCGATCGAGATACCCGGCATGACGCGCACCAAAGCCGTGATTGTCATCGGCACCGGCACATTTCTGATGGGTCTCGTCACCGTGTTCTCCTTTAACCGGTGGCAAAACGTTCACCTGCTCGACGCAATTCCGACCTTTGCCGGGAAGACGCCTTTCGATCTCATCGATTACCTCGTGTCGAATGTGATGATGCCGTTGGGCGGCTTGTTGTATGCGCTGTTTGCCGGCTGGTGGTTGTCGAAAGACACGTCGATCCGCGAGATGGGCGTGGGTTCCGGCGGGGTGTTCAAACTCTGGTTATTGCTCGTGCGCGTCGTCGCACCGCTGGCCGTGGCGGCAGTATTCGTATTCAACCTGGCATGACAACCGGGGGTTATCACGGATCCTGGATATGCAATATCGATATCGCTTTCCATTCGTGATGCTGCTGCTCGCGAGCCTGCCGGGCGGCGCCCAGGAGCGGCCGCGCATCATGCCCTCACCGCAACCGGACATTGCA
>JBFHXJ010000003.1:0-82008 GCA_041598995.1 Woeseiaceae bacterium
GCCGGCGCGTGCGACATGGAGCAGTGCGAGAAGCTCGAGCAGCTTCGCGCCCTGTGGCTCGGCATCACTGTTCGGGTCGGCCGGGCATCGCTGCGTCCGGGCCGTGGTGTGGATACCGAAGAGGACATCGCCACGGTCGAGGCAGCGTTGTCTGACGCTGGCGGCTGAGGCAAGCCGAAGAAAAGTCGGCACGGGGTTACTGCAGGCGGTGATATGCGTCGGATGTCACCCGTTGCATTTCCGCGAGTTGCTTATCGATCGAGTCGGCCAGCGCAAACTGCGCCCTGCACCGCTGCAGGTTTTGCTCCGGACTGTCGACCCGGAAATAGCTGTCGCCCGACAGGTAGTCGGTCAGAAACCTGAGGCCGGTCTCGATCGTTATGATCTTCCCCGCCAGCGCAAGACTCTCGACTTCGGCCTCGGTCAGGTATCCGGCGGTGGCGCCAAGGTACCCGTCGACCAGAGCCTCGAAATAATCCATGCGCATCTCGATCTTCTGAAGTTCCGTTTCGTCTTCGGCGGCGGGGGATGTCGCCGTTCGCACCAGATCGCCGAAGTCGTGCGGGGCTAGTCCCGGCATCACGGTATCGAGGTCGATGACGCAGATGGCTTTACCGGATTCGACGTCAAACAGGACATTGTTGATCTTGGTATCGTTATGCGTGATGCGCTCCGGAATCTCGCCCGCTTCGTGTAACCTGGAGAGCAATGCGGCGCAATCCTCACGCGCCAGCGCCCAGTCGATCTCCGGCATACAGTGTTTGCTGCGGTGGTGCAGGTCGTGCTCTCTTGCCTCGTGGAAAGTCGCGTAACGAAAAGGAGTATCGTGAAAATGCGGTATCGTCTCACGAAGGCGCGGGCCCGGCAGGTCGGCCAGCATAGCCTGGAAGCGGCCGAACTGCCTTGCGGCCTCCCTCGCATGTGCCGGCGACGGAACGGTATCAAAACTGGTTGCGCCTTCTATGAATCGAAACATGCGCCAGTATTCGCCCGAGTCATCGACCCGGAAGTGATCACCGTCCACGGTCGGTACGAGGGTAAGACTGTGAAGACCCGTAGAATTCCGCTCACGCAGGTGTACGGTTACCCTTTGGACGTTATCCATCAGCGCGGCCGGATCGCGAAACACGCTTTTGTTGATACGTTGCAGCACGAAGCGCACGCTTGATGAGCCCTGTAGTGCGTTGACAAGGTAGGTGTCGTTAATGTGGCCGCTGCCGTACGCTTCGGCAGAGACAAACCCGGCACCGAGATTGAATCCCTGTGCAATGTCCCTTAAGTCAGCAATCGATCGTCACTCCATCCAAAGTGGCGATGGGTAGATGCCGTCCGCATGCAGGCTGGTGATGATCTCGACAGCGCTTTCCCGATCTTCGCGATGCGTCATCCCAAACCATGTGTCGTCATGCGCAAGGCAGTCACAGGTGACCTCGCCGCTCTCGAGGAGCCGGCCGACAATATCCGGCAACAGGAATTCCGCTTTGGGGTCATTGCGATATTGCGCTGCAAATTCACGTATTTCCCGGTGTAGCAACGGAAAGAACGCCGGTGTAAACATCCAGAAATTCATCGAGGCGAGTTGCGATTCCGACAGCGTGGTCGGCCGGCCGTTACCATCTGTCGCGGTAATCGTGCCGCCGATCTCAGCGACCTTGGTATGCTCGGCGATACTCGACAGTTTCCCGTTATCTGCAAGCTGGCAGATGCCACGCGATACCGTGCCGTGCGGAGACAGTACGCTGCGTAATACGTAGCCGAGCATGCCGAAATTCGTCGAGTCAATCGACTGTGCTCTCAGAAAGGCGGCGGCGGACGCATAGGCTGATCGCCCGTAATAATCGTCTGCGTTGATAACGGCCATCGGTGCCGCAATCAGGTGCTCCGCTGCAAGCAATGCGTGTCCGGTGCCCCAGGGCTTTTCGCGCTCCGGCAAATCAAGGCCGGACGGGTCATATTCGTCCTGGAATGCGTACTCGACGGCGACGTGCCTCGCCAGGTTCTCGACCAGTTTTTCAAATTCCTCTATGAAAGAACGGCGTACGATGAACACGACCTTGTCAAATCCTGCGCGGATGGCGTCGAACACGGAGTACTCGATCAGGATGTTGCCTCTCTCGCTCAGCGGTTCGAGCTGTTTCAGGCCGCCGAAGCGACTCCCCATGCCGGCCGCGAGCACAACCAGCGTCAGTCCATTGCCGTCTTTCATTACACGCTTGCTTCCTTTACCTTGATTTCCTTACGGATTTTGATCGAATGGCCAGTCCGGCGCGTATGTTATCACCCCCTGCCCGATTTCCAGTAGTTGACATTAGTTCTAATTAGAACTAATATTCGCGCACTGATTTCGAGGTTGGATGATGACGCTGACGGCAAAGACTGCTGCCAAAGAGGATTTCCTGCCATTGATGCGGGAACTGGTGCGCGCGTACCAGGCTTTTGCCGCCTACGACGCGGCCGGCTACCGTGACACGGACCTGACCGTGCCGCAGGCCGACGTCGTCTTCACGCTCGGCAATACCGACGGCCTCACTTTCAAGGAAATCGGGGAGAAAACCCTGATCACCAAAGGGACGCTGACCGGGGTCATCGATCGCCTGGAGGCGAAAGGGCTGGTTAAAAGGATCGCCTGCAGCGACGACCGTCGCTGCACCCGGGTCACCCTGACTGCCAAAGGTAACCGCATTTTCGAGAAGGAATTTCCACGGCAGATCGACTATCTGAAGCGGCGCTTCGATCGGCTGAAGAAGTCGGACAGGCGGGCCGCCTTGCAGGCATTGAAGACCATCAGGGAAATATTCTAGGTTTTTTTGGTTAATTAGTCCTAATAAGAATTATCTGTAATAGAACAAATTCATTGAACGACAGAACGAGGTGATATCGATGCAAAACTCAAACGCAAGTCAATATGCGGCGCTGATACTGCGCGTGAGCCTGGGCGTGATGTTCATTGCGCACGGGCTCCTGAAAGTGCTGGTCTTTACCCTGCCGGGCACGGCGCAGTTCTTCGACGGCGTAGGGTTCGCCGGCTGGCTGGCCTACCCGGTCGCATACTTCGAGATCGGCGGCGGCGTATTGCTGATCGCGGGCATCGCGACGCGCACCTTGTCGCTGCTATTCCTGCCAATCCTGCTCGGCGCATTGTGGGTACACGCGGGAAATGGCTGGGTATTCAGTGCCGAGAACGGCGGCTGGGAGTATCCCGCGTTCCTGGCCGTGGCCGTCGTCGTGCAGGCCATGCTCGGCAGCGGCGCGTACGCGCTCGGCGAGGACAGCCGGCTGCGGCGCCTTGTCATGGCGCGCGGCCGGGAACTAACGCATTAGGAAACGCAGCTGCGAGAGATTTTCTTCGGCTGCCGGAAAGTATGTCGGTGACTCGTAGAGCGCCTGTTCCAGGAACTGCTCTGCTTTTTCGTAGTCATGATTGGCCATGGCTGCCTTGGCAACACGGTTGTACGTTTCGGCTTCGCTCAGCACTTTGAGATACATGTCGATAGCCGGGATGTACCTCCCTTCGTGCGCGTAAACGGCGCCAAGGTTCAGCCATGCCCGTTTGTATCCGTAGCGGCCCGCCGCCATATGCAGATCCGCGGTCGCACCGCGGTAATCACCAGACAGGAAACTGGAGTAACCCCTGTTGTTCAACAGGATTGGCGATTCAGGGACGATATCGAGCGCGGCATCGTAGTGTGCTGCGGCGACGAGGTGATCACCGCGCAGGTCTGCCAGGATCCCAAGCCCGTTGTGCGCACGCCAGGCGTCCGGCGATATCGCCACCGCCCGGCGAAGGTCTGTTTCGGCCTGCGCCTCCCTGTCGTTCGCAAGGAATATCAGGCCCCTGCCCTCGAGTGAGGCGAGATTATCCGGATCGATCCGCAACGCCATGCTGAATGCGCGGATAGCCATATCGGGCCTGTTCTGTGCGTGATGTATTTTGCCGATCTCGGCTAGCAGGCTGGCGTCGCGGGAATCGAACTGCAGGGCTCGCACATAAAAGAACAAGGCGCGATTGATATCACCTGCCGACAGTGCCCTTGCCGCACGGACCATGGCATCTGCCTTGCCGGCGACCGGAAATTCGGTTGCAAAGGTCACGTCTATCCCGTTGTTGTGCAAGGCGTCGTATTCAGGCGCGAAACCGGGTGCAGGGGGCGTGGTGCTGCAAGCCGCAACGCTGATCATTGCCGATAGCAGCACTACAAGTTTCAAGCGATTATTCGATGTCATGACATTTCACCTCGATGGCACACCTTGTCATCCGGCTCACACCTTCATGAACGCATCGATGATGCGAAGCACGGCGGGGCCGATCGCTACGATGAAGAAAATCGGAAACATGAAGAGCACGAGCGGGAAGACGAGCTTGGTGCCCATCTTGGCTGCCTGCTCCTCGGCCAGTTGCATGCGTTTGTCACGGAACTCGGCGGAGTAAACCCTGAGCGCATCCGCAACCCCGGTTCCGAATCGCATGGTCTGCACCAGCAATGCAACCAGGCCGCGAATATCTTCCAGGCCAGTACGGTCAGCCAGGTTCCTGAGGGCCCGCTCTCGCGGCACGCCAATGCGTATTTCACTGTTGACCAGAAGGAGTTCGAACGCGAGCTCGGGATGGCTGACCTCGAGCTCTTCTGCGACGCGCTGAATCGCAGCCGCCAGGCCCAGGCCGGATTCGACGCATACGACGAGGAGGTCCAGGGCATCCGGGAATCCATTCCTGAGCGCGCGGGCCCGGCGTTCCAGCAGGCGCTGCAATACGACGTTCGGGCCGATGATGCCGGCGCCGCTGGCCATCATGGCGTAGACGAGCAGGCTCGACGTTTCGATTCGCGGCAGCCAGTTGGCGCTCACCAGTACGATCAGGGGCAGGATCAGGGCCAGCACGGTCTTTATCAGGTAATACAACTGCAGCGCCGTCGGCGAACGGAAACCCGCGCGGGACAGCTTCAGCGTCGCCTTGTTTCGCTCGAGTTCCGCCTGCGGCAGTATGAATGTCGAGACCGGCCCCAGCGCGGTCGTCACTTTGACCAGCAGGCGCTCGTCCTTGGGGGCGCCGCCGGCGACGGTGCCGACCCGCCGGCGGACGGGATCGAAGAAGTTCATGAGCAAAACGGCGGAACCCAACACGAGCACGAATACGGCGGCCGCCGACAGAAAGACGACTAGATGGGCGAGAATCGTCTCGTCGTTCGCGATGACCCCAATCTGTTCAAAAAAGCCCTGCATTCTTCAAACCTCGATACGGATGATGCGGCGAATCCAGGCAATTCCGATCAGGCCGGATATGACGCCGTAGATGATCATCTTGTGACCACGTGGATCCTCGACAAGTATCGGCAGGTAATCCGGTGTCGTAACCCAGATCGTCGCGAACAGGAATAATGGAACGGTCGCGAGCACCCACGCCGACATCCTGCCTTCGGCCGTCAGCGTCTTGACTTTGCGATGGAAACGAAAACGGCCGCGCACGACTGACGAAATCTGCTCTAGCACTTCCGCCAGGTTACCGCCGGTCTCCTTCTGCACGAGAATAGATGTGACCAGCGCCATCACCGTTACGCTCGGCACGCGGTTCAGTAACCCCAGTAACGCCCGGCGCACGTCATTGCCGTAACTGATCTCGTTGAAGGTAAGACCGAATTCATGTGCAACCGGATCCTCCATGTCTTCGGCCACGAGCTTCAGCGTACTGTTGAACGGATGACCCGCCTTGAGCGCTCGCGTCATAATATCGATAGCATCCGGGAGTTGCTCTTCGAACCTGGCCATGCGCCTCGCGCGGGCATGGCGCAAATTGAGGATTGGCAGGTACAGCACGAAGACGGTGGCGAGCGCCGTTGCCCAGGGCAAGCGGAACGCTGCCCAGCTAAGGTACGCGGCCGCCACGCCGAGCGACAGCGAAAGGAGCACAAGGCGATACGCGAGTACGCTATAGCCCGCCTGCTCGATGAGCGCAGCAAGCGACTCCATTGCCGGCAATTGTTCGAGAAACCTTTCCGGAGCCTTCAGCGGCTTGAGGTATCGCTTGCGCAGCAGAGAACTGTACGAGTCGTCTTCGTTTTGCTGGTTGATTGTCGCGAGACGTTTTTTCAGTCGCTTCGAGGCCTGCGCCGATTCTCCGAACACCGGTACCACCAGACCCTGCACCAGCAGAAACACGGTGGCAAATATCAGCAATAGAAAAACTATCTGGCCTGTCGACATTTTACCTGTCCTCGATCAATGCCGGATCACGGTTCGAACAACTCGACCGGAAGCTCGAGCCCCTTGCCCTGCAGGTCCCTGTAAAACGCCGGAATGATTCCTGTGGGGCGCAAACGGCCGAGCACGTTGCCTTCCTGATCCAGTCCCTCGCGGTCGAAACGAAACAGCTCGGACATCGTGACGACTTCGCCCTCCATGCCGTTTATTTCCTGCACACTCACAATCCTGCGCTTGCCATCCTCGAGCCGCGATATCTGGATTACGATATCGAGCGCGGACGCGATCTGACTGCGCAGTGCCTTTATAGGGAACGCGATGCCAGTCATGCTGACCATGTTCTCTACCCGTGACAGGGCATCTCTCGGCGAGTTCGCATGAATGGTTGTCAACGAACCGTCATGGCCGGTGTTCATCGCCTGTAGCATATCGAGTGTCTCGGCACCGCGAACTTCGCCGACGACAATGCGGTCGGGGCGCATGCGAAGTGCGTTTTTGACCAGGTCCCGCGCATTGATTTCTCCCTTGCCTTCGATGTTTGCCGGACGTGTCTCCAGTCGCACGACGTGCGGTTGCTGCAACTGCAGTTCCGCGGAATCCTCGATCGTGACGATGCGTTCGTCGTGCGGGATAAAAGAGGAAAGGATGTTCAGCAGTGTCGTCTTGCCGGCGCCGGTGCCGCCCGAAACGATCACGTTCAACTTCCCTCGCACAACGGTCGATAGCATCTGCGCGATGTCGGGTGTCACGGTATCGAGCTCGATCAGGTTTTTGACGGTCAGGAGCTCGATCGCGAAACGGCGGATCGAGAGCGCGGCACCGTCAATGGCGAGGGGCGGTATGATCGCGTTGACTCGGGAACCGTCCTTCAGGCGCGCATCGACCATCGGCGAGGATTCGTCGACCCGCCGCCCGACTGCCGAGACGATTCGGTCAATGGTATTCAGCAGATGGCCGTGATCCGAGAAGCTGGCGTTCGTCAGCTCGAGCTTACCTCGCCGTTCCACGTAGATCGTGTCATACCCGTTCACCAGGATATCCGACACCGACTTGTCGGCGAGCAACGGCTCGAGCGGCCCGAGGCCGAGAACCTCGTCTTCGATTGCTTTGATGACACGCTGCCGCTGCCGCAGGCTCAGCGGCGCCGATTCCTCCGCGAGCAGGTGATTCGCCGTCTGGCGGATCTCCGCACGCGCTTTTTCATCGCCGATGGTCTCGATCAAGGACAGGTCGAGTACCGACAACAGCTTGTCATTGATGCGCCGTTTCCATTCCAGCTCGGTTCCGGAAAGTGCCTCGTCTGAATCCGGGTTGGCGATCTCGACCCGGTTCTCCAGAGCATTACCTGACGGAATGGCCATCTGACCATCTCCCGAGCAGGGCCGGTAATGTCCTGCGCAGGAAGCCTTCTTGCTCCGGCTCCACGGTTCCGCCGATCATGCCATGCAGCTTCAGCAGACTCTTGGTCATCGGCGTATTACCCGAGACCTCGGCCAGCGGCAGACCTGAATTGATGCATTCTTCCGCCTGTTTGTACTGGTTGGGAATGGTGACGAGATTCTGCACACGAAGCGCTTTGTCGATGTCTCTGGTTTCGATCGCCGAGCCCTTTTCATGCCGGTTCACGACAACCGATATCTTCGACGCATCGACACAGATTTCCTTGCGCAGGATTCGGAGCAGCCGCGCCGTATCATGCACGTGCGGCAGCGTCTGCTGCGTGATGACCATGATTTGATCTGCACCCTCGAGGACTGATGCACTCAGGACGTCGATGTGCCTCGGTAAATCAACAACGACGAATTCGCAGAAGGAGCGGTAGATATTCAGGAGCGTTGTCAATCGCTCCGGCGATATGTCTGCATTTAGGCGCAGACTTCCCGATTTCGCAGAAAGCAAACGAAGACCGCTTTTGTGCTCGCACGTGAATGCCATCGCCGAAGTCTCATCCATATCCTCGATCGATTGCAGCGCTTCGAACAAGCCGCGCTTCGGCTCCAGGTCCAGGTACCGGCACAGTCCGGCGAACTGCAAGTCCAGATCCACGAGCGTGACCGAGTGCCCGCTTCCGGCGAGGCCATAAGCGACGTTGCTTGCCAGGAAGCTGGAACCGGAGCCGCCTTTGCCGTTGATGAAAACATGCAGGCTGCCGATTTTCCGAAATCCACCGGTTGCCGCCTCCGCGGCGATTTCCGATATGACGCCATTGATCTCGCTCGGCGATACCGGCTGTGGCAGGTAATCGCGGGCTCCCGCCTGCATGGCGAGCCGAACGCCGTGCGCCTCGTTTGGCGGACCGAAGACGATCAGCGGCACGCGCGGCGAGGACTTACTGTCGCAAAGATGCTTGAGCTCGGCACCCTTGTCCGTGTACTGCAACACCAGGACGTCCGGCACATCGTCGATGCCATGCAGGGGATCGGCGTGCCCATTTGTTATCACACGGATTTGCGTGTGCCATCCATCGTGCTCACCGATCATTTTCTGTATGTAGCAGAGCGCTTCCCTGGTTCTGCCAGTAATGAGTATGTTCAGCTTGCGCATGAGTTTAAATCCTCAATCAGCATGGCGTAACGGCACCTTCCCTCGGTATGCCAAGACTTTCCCGTGGCAGCACCGCTGCGAATTCCGGCATGAAATAATTCGCGATTCCGGAGACGAACGGTACGACCATCTGGTGCTGGTAGCCGACGACCCGCACTCGTACGTAGCGGATCTGGATGAATCCCGACGCATCGGCCGGGTTGGCAACGACATTGTTTTCCTGGTCCAGGTATTCGACGTCAATGTGGGCCGTTGTGAGACCGTTGACGAGGCGGCTCGGTCCCGCATCACCGGACATATTGAATACGGCGACTTGTCGTATCGCCGGATCGTTGATCGGGCATACCACCGCCATACGCGCACCTCGCCTTGTCACCTCGTCGAGACTGGCGTAGACGAAATAGGTTCTGCCTATTTCGAATACGCCGAGCATCAGAATCAAGACGACGTTCGCAATCAGTGCGAATTCGACCGTGGAAAGACCGCTTTGCCTGAAGCGATTCATCTCAAAGCGCCTGCATGGTGACTGTGGCGGATAACGTACGGTACAGGCTGATATCCGCGCCAAAGCCGAAGCCCGGCAGTATCGCCCCGAGAATCCCCGTGTTGTCGTAGGTGACATTGACGGCGATATTGTTGTCTCCGACATCCAGCACCAGCACGTCGTTGGTCATCAGCCCGGAGACCACCGGCGTCCCTGCCCCTGATACGTTGCCGTACACAACGAGGTTTTTTGTCTCCGTCACGAGCTGTGGCTGCAACAAGACGACTCCGGTCGTCCCAAGAATGGCTTTCGACGCGGCATGACGGGCGCCATTGCGGACCGCCTTCGCCAGCGTGTTGTGATCGACAAATGCTTTCGTAACGTCGGCTGCCATCAAAAGAAGTAATGCAAATAGCGGCAGTACCACGGCCGTTTCCGCAAGGATCGCGCCGTGCTGTCGACGATAAATCTTGACTGACGTGAACATATCGCGATACCTGATTTCATGAATCCCGGGAATCGGGATCCTTGTAGAGCTGAATGATGTAGGGTGCGGGACCGGAGACTGGGCTCGGTCCGGGCGCGCCGCCAGTCCTGCAGCCCGCCAGAAACTGGCCGAAAATATGCGCCTCGTTACCCTGCTGATTGACTTCCTGCAACATGTAGTAGCAGCCGAATCCCACGACATCCAACGTTGCCTGACCGCTGCTTCCGCCGTCACATCGGGCAATCGGCAGCGCCATGACGCGGCGCTCGTAAACTCCGACAGGCGGCGGATAGTCGAGGAAATTGTTGGTGACGTCCTGCACGTACTGATCCCACCCGTAATCGATCGTCTGATAGTCGGCGGGCGCACCGTTTTGCATGATCTGTTCGGTTGTATCGTCGTAAGTCAGTGGCGGATTTGGCTGTGTCACGACGACATCGGGCGGATACTCCTCGGCGCTTACCGGGCCCGAGTAAACCCCGAACCGCGTATTGAGTCCCTGTACCGTTGGGCCGACGGTATTGCCGGGTTCGGTCTCGACAACCGTACCTTCGCCGACGCAGCCACCGTAAGTGCCCGCGAGGTTGTCGCGAACGCAATCACCACCCGGGCAATCGATACGTATCAACTGGAAGTTACCCGGTCCAATCTCGCCGCCGTCCCCGGCCGCCGACTTCAGGACTTCGAGGCCGTTTTCCTGGAAACCGTACAGGTACGGGTCATCGGCATCCCTGGCGCACACAACCATCGGCGCGATGTTGCAGGCCGAATTGATGGTCGGGCTGGGCCCCGCAACCGCCGACGCGGCGAGGTCGAATACCGTCACGCCGAGCACTGAAGATAGCGTCGCATCGATTGCGAAGTTGGTCGCGATGACGCGTACATACGGGCCGATCCCTGTCGGTACGAACGGGTTCAAGGTCTCGGACCACTGAACGACGACGTCGATCTCGCCGCTGTCGTATGCCGCGTCCATTTCGTGGTTGCCCGCCCCGTCTGCGTTCAGGCCGAACAAGCTGAATGCCGCCCCCTCGCCGGTAACGACGTCGCCGCTCTGATCGTAGGCCTTGGCCGCCGCCAAAGCCGCGGCGTCCACCGTGTTCTGCAATCGCGTTTTGTTGGCGAGCGCGTGGCTGGAATCCAGCGCGAGGCCGGTCACTGCGAGCATTGCGAGTAGCGCAATGGCAGCCAGCGGCAATACCACGCCTTGCTGCCGCGATTTGCAGCCTACGATTCCAGTGTGCGATCGATGCATGAACATGACGGAATCCGTTACTCGATATGCGTTTTACCTCAAGTTCCCGGATCCTGTGTTTCTGGATTGTCCCGACGGTGCGGAGCGCTCGCGGTGCGCGTTTATGACATTCTCCAGCTGGTCCGGGTCGGCGCCAACGATTGCCTCGGGCTCCGATTCAAGAGTTGTGCCGATGTCGTGAATCTGCTTCATCGTGACTTCTCGCACCGCGCTGCCAAATCCTGTTTGCGTCGTCGTTTGTAATGCACAACCACTCAGCATGGTCACCATTGAGGTCATGATTACGACGGCCATCGAGATTCTGTTCATAAACCGTTTCCTGTGTTTCGTAATTGGGGTCACTGGCTTTGTCCGGTCGTCTTGCCTTCGAGATGACCGAGCACAAACCAGGCAGTCTCACTCGGGTCTGCAAAGCCATCCGTCGGCAAGCGAATATCATCGCGCCCGAGCGGTTTGGCCAAGTGCGGCGTTACCAGGATCAGGAGTTCGGTTTCGCCCTTGATGTATTCCTGGCTTCGGAACAACGCGCCAAGGCCGGGAATGTCGCCCAGTCCGGGAAATTTCGTGATCACTTCCCGCATGTTTTCATTAATGAGACCGGCAATGCCGATCGTCTGTCCGTCTGCCAGCTCGACTGTCGCGATGGCGCTGCGCTTTGTCAGCGAGGGAATCAGGAATGTGGACGTGACTCCATCAACGGTGATTCCAACGGTGTTCCCGCTAACGAGTTCACTGACGTTGATATTCAGCCGCAGATTGATGCGGTTCGAATCGAGCACTACTGGCAGAAATTTGACGCCGACGCCGAATTCCTTGAATTCGATGGTGACGCCATCATCGCCGCGGGGCACCGGCACCGGAAATTCGCCGCCGGACAGAAACTCCGCTTCCTGACCGGTCTGGGTCGTCAGTGTCGGTTCTGCCAGGATCCTCGCTAGACCATTCTCTTTCGCTGCATCGAATGCGACATTGAATAAGGCGTTATTCGTCAGCAGGCTTGCAAACAACCCCTTGTCTTCGATCAGTAAATCATTGGGCGCGAACTCATCGATTGCCGGTCCAAAAGGCGCTTCATTGCCGAAAACCGGTATACGAAGATTGTTAGGGGGAAACACCGCGTCCGGGAATGCCGCGCCGCCGTTTACGCCACCGAACTTCCACCGGTTGCTGCCTTGCAGGATCGCGTTGAAGCGCACATCGAGGCGGCGTAATTCCGTACGCGAGATCTCCGCGACCTTCACCTCGAGCATGACCTGCTGAACGCCACCGACGGACATCAGATTAATGACCTCGCCCGTGGAATTATCGCGCGTGCCGTTATTCGATTCCGGCTCGAACTCGGTGGAGTCGACCGCCGTAAAGCGCGCAAAATATCCGCGGGCAATCCTGAGTGCCGCTTCCATGTTCGTGACATTGGAGACGTTTCCAGAGAGGATGATGTTGCGCTGTGCTGAATGTACTTCGATTCTCTCGTTCGGCAGCAAGTCGTGCAGTTTCTTTTTCAGCGACTGCAAGTCGTGCGTTACGACGACTTCGATAGCACCTATCAGCACGTCGTCCCTGTCCCACAGGAACACATTCGTGGTACCGAGGTCCTTACCGAGTACATATATCTGACTGGCGCGGAGTATGAGAATATCGGCGATGTCTGGATTGCCGACTGATACGCGCGCGGCAGCCGCCCCAACGGGCAACACCCGCGATTTGTAAAGTGGCACCGTGAGATCCTGGTCCCTGACGACGCCGGCTTCCGGGGCCGTTACCTGGGCTGGTACTGTGCCGCCCATCAACAGCATGACGAAAAGTAGCGTTTTCCCGGGCCAGTCGCGTTTTAGCCAAAGTTTGTTCATGACATGTCTATCCGCTGCGTTCAATCAAGTTTTGGTCTTTGCCTTATCGACCTGTGTGCCGCGAATGACGGTGACGGTTGTCGAACGCGAACGCACGGGGCGTGGTCTGGTTGGCTTCTGTGGCGGAGGTTTAGTCTCGACGACCGGTTCAGGCTCTGGTTCCGGCTCGGACTGCGTTGGGTTGCGCAGCGTCAACTGTATCTGTCCCTCGGTGCGCGCCTGTACCAGTGTTTCCGCCTGCTTCGGTGTTACCTCGAGCGTGACTGCCCGCACGATAATGGGCTCGTTGGTGTCTGTCGCCGCGGTCTGATCAACGGCGAGCACCTTGATATTGTGCAAAATCGTTTCGGTAACTACCCGGTGGTCGTTCGATTTGCGCGCTGAAACTATATCGACGCGATTGCCCGGCAACAGAAAACCTGCAACACCAACGACATCATTTACGCGTACTGCCACGGCCCGCATGTTTTCACCGACGAGTGCTGCGAGCGTGCTACCGGCATCGTGTTCGGCGAAGCGCTCCTCGATCAGTATTTCACCGCGTGTTATTGCCGCGGTTGCAACGCGTCCCTTGACATCGTCAAACGACGTGAAGAACCCGGTCGGCGCCACGCCTTCGGGTATCTCGACGTACTTGACGTGTCGACCTTCGACCTTGGTCCCGTACGGGATCGCCATCGCGGCTGCAACGACGTGGGTGCCTTTCAGCGCTCCCTCTTCGGCCGCCGCCTTGGCTGTGATCCAGCGATTTGCCGTCCAGGCCGCGCTAATGGCCATGACTAGCGAAAGTACAACCAGGAAAATGCCTCTTTTCTTTGCCATTTTTCGGCTCCTATGCGAGCGCTCTGTAACTGCCCGTTTTCGCCCGCTCATCGAGCGACACGAAGTAATTTGCCCATGCCCAACGCAGGTGATCGATGCCAATGTGCCGTTCGTCGTTGGCGTAGACGGCGAGGTCCACGGCCATACCGATCAGGTCGCGCGGGTGGCAAGGCAGGAGGTCCACCCGGTTTTTTGCGTGCAATTCGTTGAGGACGAAATCGAATACCTCCGGCTCGTAATCGACTTCGAAGTCGATACAGGTGTCACGCCAGATTTGCTCGTAATGCTCGACGCGGAGAGGCGTAAACTCGATTTTGTAACCGATCCGGCGCAAAAAAGCCTCGTCGGCAAGCTCGAGCGGATGAATGTTCGTAGAAAAGATCATGACGACGTCGAAAGGCACGGAAAAGTGCCGACCCGACTGAAGCGCCAGAAAATCTTTCTTCTCTTCCAGCGGTACGATCCAACGATTAAACAGAGTCATGGGATCGATTTTCTGTCGACCCAGATCATCGATGATAAAGATGCCGTTATTTGCCTTGAGCTGAAGCGGCGCCTCGTAGGTTCTGGCCGAGGATTCGAAAGCCACTTCCAGCATGTCGCCATCGAGTTCACCACCTGTAATAACTGCTGGCCTTTCACAAATCAGGAAGCGCGGGTCGTGTCCCTGTGACAGCTGATATTCGTCACCCTGCCCTTTCAGATTGATGACCTTATGCACCAGAGGATCGAACAGCTGCACGACATGTTCGTCTACTGCAATTGCATGCGGAATCAGTGTCGGGCCCGGAAACAGCCGGGCCAGGCGCTGCGAGATGAACGTCTTTCCGGTTCCTGCCGGACCATAGAAGAAAATGGCGCGGCCCGAGTTCAGTGACGGACCGATTCGTGTAAGCAGCGATTCGTCGAGGACGATGTCGTGGAATACCCGGTTCATCTTGTCACGAGTGACATTTTGGGCGTGTACCGTCTGTGCTCTGGCGACGCGTGCATAGTGTTTTAGTGGAACCGGTGCCGGACCGACATAACCGTTACGGCGCATTGCATCCAGTGCTGCGCTTCGGCCACGATCCGTCAGCGCATAATTCAGCCCCGGTTGTTCGGCGCGATTCGGTCGGATTTCCACCAGTGCCTCACGACGCATGAAATCGAGCGCTGTTTCCAGAATAGATCCCGCCAGCATCAATTTGCGGGCGAGTTTCGCCAGCGACAAGGTGCCGCGATCGAGAAGGTGTTTAGCAATCAAATCACTCAGGAAGGTCAACGAGAGGCCGGTTTCCTCCAGTCGAGTCGGTTTCGGTGCGAGCCGTTTGAGGCGCATGATACCGATCTGATCCGGAGCGGCATTCTTCCGACTTATCTTTTGATCGTTCATCAGCTCAGGCCACCATGGCTAAAGATGTAAGAAGCCCCTGTTGCCACATCGCGAAAATCGCGCCGCCAGCGATGGCGGGTGCATAGGCGAACTTGCTACCGCGTACCGGGGTGACAACGAAATTCGGTTCAGGGCTTGAAGGGTGTTCGGCAAGGAGAAGCTGCATCAATCGCCAGGATTGACGCGCCAGGACAGGCTCGATGCTTCGCCAGCCGATGTACGCCAATCCAAGGACGGCCCCCGCGATAAGTGTTGCGATGCCAGCGACAAATGCGCCCCATGGTCCGAGAAAAAAGCCAACGACACCGAGCAGCTTGACGTCCCCTGCGCCCATGCTGCCTAGCGCGTAGAGCGGCATCAGAAATGCCAGGCCGACGATCAGGCCGGAGATCCCCGAAATGATACCTGCGAAGCCTTCGTCTGAAATGCGCAGCATCGTCGCTACCAACAGCGCTGACAGCAGGAGCAGATTTGGAATCCGATGCCACGTAAGGTCCGTCACCGAGCTGACGAGTACCACGGCAAGCAGGCTGAAGCCGATACAAACGGGAATCACTTCGCTGGCTGGTAACATGTCGTTTCTCCTTCACAATCGGCAGTACACGGGTGAATGGTCCGACGGGCCCGATGCATGGACCCGCCGGAGGTCCATTTGCAGACATAGCAGTTATGCCGGCGTTCCACCCAGGGCAGTAATCAGCCCGTTGATGATTTCGAGCACTCTCGTACCGAGATTCGTGAAAGCCAGAACGACTGTTGCACTGATCAGGCCAGCGGCAACCGCGTACTCGACGATAGTCAGGCCTTCCTCGTCTCGAAGAAACGCCATTACTTTCTTTTTCATCGTTCTCTCCAGTTACCCTGTTGAAGGGCTAGTTAACAAATAGGCAACCGGATGACTGAGAAACGTTGATCGTCGCTTCACTCATCGCGGAAGACCTGTCGCGACAATATTCACTGGACGACGAATAGTGTTAGAAGATTGTTAGCACACAGTAGAATTTTGTTGTCATCGTAGCTGCTCAAACCGGCGCTGCACATTGTGACCTGCCTCACACTTCTGCCGTGATGTGTATCAACGACAAGCAGCTAAGCCTTGGCGTATAAGGAATATGGCGTATTAAATCAGTTAAGGTTATTTAACAGAATAAGGCGCTATCCGATATTGGGCACATGGCAGGCGGCTGAATAGTCGTCTCATCAATAATAAGGAAATTGCCAGTCGTGCCTCAGGAGGGAAAACGATAAATGCAGAAACCGATTTTTCTTTGGGTCGATCTCACTGTGGCGACCAAGGAATCGGAACTATCACCGATCTTCGGTGAGTGTTTTGACGTTCGTTGCTGCGTCGATGATCGGCATCCGGAAAACGAACTAGAGCAATTGGATGTCGCAGGCGTTTGCTTCGACTTCGATTATCCTGACAGACAGCTGCTGCATCAGGCAGTTAATCTGAAGAGGCGTTATCCGTCGATTCCTATGCTCGTGATGACCCTGCAGCACTCCGAGGCCCTGGCGATCTGGGCATATCGCAATGGAATGCTCGATTTTCTAGTCAAACCAGTGCCTGATCGTGAGCTCCGCAGCTGCATTGAGCACGTCAGGAAAGTGCATGCGCTAAAGGATGGCCAGCCGGGCCGTGAGCGTTCCACGGATCGGACTCCCGTACCACAAGACGTTTCTGCCGCGGCAAGAAACATGGAGGCCAAGCTGGCTCCATCAATTTATTACGTGCAAAAGAATTTCGGTCGGCGCATCTACAGCGCTGTCGTTGCTCGGCTGTGCTCGCTGAGCACTACGCATTTCAGCCGCGCGTTTAAACAGGCGTTTACCATCACCTTCCAGGAATTCCTGTTGCGCTACCGGATCGCGGAAGCCTGCCGGCAGTTTCGCGTTCCTGGCGTACCGATTTCTGACGTTGCTTACGGCGTCGGTTTCTCGGATGCGTCCTACTTCGCCCGCGTTTTCCGCCGCTACGTCGGCGTATCCCCATCGGAGTACTGCTCGCTGCTCGACACGACAGACAATGAAATCTGGCTGCAGAAGATCCTGGAGTCGTTGCAGCTTCCGGCGGGCGCCGGCAACCATCTCAGCAGTCGCGTCTTCGAGGAGAAAGCCGCCGGGACAAGCTGACTATCGTTCGCGGAATATCACGCGACAGGCGCCTCGGCGTTGTGCCACTCGGTCGCCTGTTCGTAGGCGCGCGCCAGTGCCAGCACCGACATCTCTCCGAGCGGCGGGCCACTTATCTGGATGCCGATCGGCAGCCCGGAGCGGCTGAAGCCGCAGGGAACAGTGATCGTCGGAATGCCGAAAATGTTGAACGCAAACGTGTTGCGCAAGGCCGGCTCGCCGCCCGAGGCCTCGGGCGGGTTGATTGCATCCTCGATGCGTTCCGGCATGCCCGGCGTCGTCGGCGTCACGAGGAGATCCACGTCGCGGAATGTGTCGTGAATAGCCTTTCTCGCGAGCAGTAGTTCCCGATAGGTATTGACGTAGTCCGCCGTCGATATTTCCGCGGCGGCATCGATACGTGCGAGCGTAACCGGATCGTACAGGCTGCGTTTCAAGGGATCGGACAGGAATTGCTGGTGATAGCCGGTGGCTTCCGCGAGCAACAAGGGAAAATCAGGGTGCGGTGGCAGATCGAGCGCGCGTGTGCCGGCAGTGAGCCGTCTCAACACGTCGAGGGCCGCTTCGACCGCCTTCTGAACGTCGGCGTCGAGCCTGTCGTAATAAGGCGATTGCGGCAGGCCCAGCCTGAAGCCCGCCGTGCTGCGCTGCAATGCGCTCGCATAATCGGGTATGTCGGCGCGGATGCTCACCGGGTCGCGCGCATCGTATCCGGCGATGGCCTGCAGCACGAGCGCGGCATCACCGACCGTTCGGGTCATGGGACCGCAGTGATCGAGGGTCTCGCTGATCGGGATGATGCCGCGAATGCTGACCAGGCCGTGCGTCGCTTTCAGGCCGACGATCCCGCAATAGGCCGACGGCAGGCGGATCGACGCGAGCGTATCCGTGCCGAGCGCCGCGCAACACAGCCGTGCCGCGACCGCCGAGCCCGAGCCGCCGGAGGAGCCGCCCGGGATGTGCTCGAGATTCCAGGGATTGTGAACCGGTCCGAAATGCGTGATCGCCGAGGTTCCGCCATAAGCGAACTCGTGCAGATTGAGCTTGCCGAGCAGCACCGCGCCGGCCTCCTTGAGGCGCCGGTAGACTTCCGCATCTTCTGCCGGCACGCGGTCCGCGAGCACCGCGCTCGCGGCCGTGGTCCTGATGCCGGCGGTGTCCATGTTGTCCTTCAGCGCGATAGGAATACCGTGCAGCGGCCCGCGCCAGTGCCCCGCATCGAGTTCAGATTCCATACGTCGCGCCTCGCGCAGCGCCAGATCGGCGGTCACCGTGATGTAGGCGTTGACGCGTGGCTCGATTGCCCCGATGCGATCGAGGTAGGCGCGGACAAGATCGATCGGCGAGATCGTACGCGCACGAATCAGCGCCGAGGCATCGCGCAGACTGAGTTCGCTCAGGTCGGAAGACGCCGCGAGTGCCCGCGTGGCCGCCAGTAGCGCCGCCCCGGACAGCCCACCCAGGAATATTCGCCTTGTCAGCATATGGACCCCCGATGCTTATTGCTTCTGATCGATTTTGGGGACAATCACTATTCTAGGGCAAATCGCGAGAACAATATCGGGGACGCCCATGAATCTCGCCAAATAGCGGGTCCTCGATTCGTTCCCGATTCGGCTCATGTGGCATTGAGTGTCGGCCGCCACGGGACGCGCCCGTCGAGTACGCCCGATTTCTCGACGATTTCGGGGACACGGTGTTCCTGGCGGTAGGCCATGATATGCACGCCGCTGACGCCCTCGATTTTCCGGATTCTCTGCAGGATTTCGATGCAGATGTCGACGCCTTCCTGCGCCTGGTCGCGCGCCTCAGCAAGCCGCCCGATGATCGCGTCCGGAATGTAGACACCGGGAATATTGCTTCTCACCCACTCCGCCGATTTTGCTGATGCGAGCGGCCCGACGCCGAGGAGGATGAACACCCGCTTGTCGAGCTCCAGCTCACGCGCTCCCGCCATGAATTGCTCGAGGATGTCCATGTCGAAGCAGTACTGCGTCTGTATGAACTGGGCCCCGGCGCCGACTTTGTCCTCCAGCCGCTGAAGACGCTCCTCGAGTGGCGGTTCGAACGGATTTTCGGCGGCGCCCAGAAACACCCGCGGTGGCTCGGTCAGTTCTCGTCCGCTCAGGTAAGTTCGGTCGTCGCGCATGCCTTTGAGCATCGACAGCAGCGACATGCTGTCCAGATCGAATACCGCTTTGGCATCGGGGTGATCCCCGCCTTCGACGCTGTCGCCGGTCAGGCACAACACATTGGAGATGCCCATCGCCGCTGCACCCAGCACGTCGCTCTGGATGGCGATGCGATTCCTGTCGCGACAGGTCATCTGCGCCACCATGTCGTACCCCCGCCGAATCAGTAGTGAACACATGGCGATACTCGACATGTGGCAATTCCCGCCCGATCCGTCGGTGGCGTTCATCGCATCGACGCAACCATCGAATACCCGCGCCCGGTCGAACACATCCTGAGGATCCGCCGAGTCGGGCGGTGAAATTTCCGTCGTAACGACGAAATTACCGGCGCGAAGCAGCCGCTCGAGCCTGCCTGGCGATACGTGTCCCGGTGGTACCTGCAGTTGATTCACGGTGACTGCGTCGTCATCAAATCGCATTGCACGTGTCCATTGGTCAGATTCTTTCCTTCTACGCTGGTGACCCGCTGCAACTTGTTTGACCGCAACGACGTCACGGTGCAGCAAGCTGCACGATCTGCTTGCCGGTATTACCGCCCTTCAGCATGTTGATGAAAGCGCCCGGGGCATTCTCGATGCCTTCGGCGATCGTCTCCCGGTACGTCAGCTCTCCCTTTTTCAGCCATACAGCGGCTTTGGCCACATACTCCCTGCACGCTTCGGGATGATCGGTGACGATGAATCCCTGGATGCGCAGTCGGCGAACGACGACGACCGCCATTCCGCGGGGTCCTGCTTGTGGTTGCTCGTCATTGTAATTCGCGATCATGCCGCAGAGCGCGATACGCCCGAAATCGCGCATGTTCCAGAGCGCCGCCTCGAATATTTCGCCACCGACGTTCTCGAAGCTGACGTCGATCCCCTCCGGGCAAACGTCGGCGACGCTTTGCGGCAGAGATTTTGCATTGCGATAATTGAATGCGGCGTCGTATCCGAATTCCTTTTTCATCAGCTCGACCTTGGCGTCCGAGCCGGCACAACCGGCGACGCGACAGCCGTTGAGCTGCGCCAGTTGACCGACCACGCTGCCAACGGCGCCGGAGGCTGCCGATACGAACACGCGTTCACCCGGCCGGGCCCCGGCAATCGTATGCAATCCGACGTAGGCGGTCATACCCGGCATCCCAAGAATGCCGAGGTGATAGGACAACGGTATGTCGCCCGCTTCGATCTTGCGCAATTGCGAGCCGTCGCTCAGCGAATAGTTTTCCCAGCCGAGCATCCCGACCACATGGTCGCCCTCGGCGAAATCGCCATGCTTGCTCGCGAGAACCTCACCGACCACGCCGGCCTGCAATACCTCGCCGACGCGAAACGGCGGCACGTATGACTTGGTGTCGTTCATTCGGCCGCGCATATAGGGATCTACGGACATGAAAATATTGCGAACCACGAGTTGACCGTCACCGGGCTCCGGCAGCGCTTCCTCGGTCAGGGTGAAATTGTCCTCGGTAACCCAGCCTGACGGCCGGCTGGCCAGGCGGATCTGGCGGTTTATCGAATCCGGCATCTGCTTGTTTCCTGTCCTCGTGCCATCGTCAGGCTAAAGTTATATTGTTTTGCACTCACCCGTAAACTCGTAGACAGGGCTGGAACGCCGGGAGACATAAAATGACGATCATAGAACTGGGTGCGCTGGGCGAATTACTCGGTGCAATCGGTGTCATCATTACGCTGGCGTACCTCGCCGTGCAGATCAAGCAGAATACGCATTCGATCAACGAGAACAAGCGCCTCGCGCTGGCACAGACATACCAGATGCGCGCCGACGCGCTGCAAGGCATGCTGGTCCAGGCCGCCGTCTCCGAGAAACTGGGACCGTTGATTTTCAAACTGACGACGTTCGGCTATCCGACGGATCTCAGCTCGCTCGACAGGATTACCGACGAAGAGCGCGGCATCTTCCGCCAGTGGCAAATTGCGCAGCAGACGCACTGGGACAACATGTTCTACCAGTACCAGCAGGGATACATCGACCCGGAATATTACGAAAACGAGTTCCGAGTCCGCGTCAGAAGGCTCGCGCCGGTGTGGAAAAAGCTGGGACTCCTCGGCGGCCGTCCGAGCTTCCGGGAGGAGATAGAATCGATTCTGAGCGAAGAATAAGGGATCGCGGCTCGTCGCTCTCGCACATCCATGTGCTGCGCGACATTAGTACATCCCTGTACACAAAGCCGCCAAAAAGAGGCTGCTGCGGGTCAGTCGTCCGGCGTGATGTCCTCCATGTCCAGCTCGCTGCGGCAAAACACGGTACGGTTCCTGCCGGCTTCCTTCGCCTTGTAGACGGCCTTGTCGGCGAGTCCGAGCAGCTCCTCTGCGTTGTCGATGCCCTCACACATCGTCGCGACACCCACGCTCAATGACACGTGGCCGAGGGGCTGTTTGTCCGCATAAGGGAATGCGAAACGCGCGACCTGCTTGCGAATACTCTCCGCCAGCTCACAGGCTTGATTCTTGCCGGTCTCGGGCGCGATCACGATGAATTCCTCGCCACCCCACCGAGCCACCGTGTCGGAGTCGCGGGCGGCACCCGACATCAGTTTACCCACCGTGTGCAGAATGTCGTCACCGGCCTGGTGTCCGTTCGTATCATTGAAATGCTTGAAATGATCCAGGTCGACGAATAGCAGCGACAAGTCGCGCTTGAACTTGCGCGCCCGGTCGACTTCCGCCGCCAGCCGGTTTTCACCGTAACGGTGATTGAAGAGCCCGGTAAGTCCGTCTCGAATGGCCAGCTCCCGGAATTTCATGTTGAGTGTGCCGAGCTCCTCGTTCTGCCGGCTCAGGGTATTGAGGAGATGCTGTTGCTCGCGAATGGTGGCGAGGTTGGCCATCGCACGATTTGCCGCATCGACCACCACATCCAGGTCTTCGAACGGCTTCAAGATGTAGTCGAATGCGCCTTTTTTCAGCGCCGCGATGGAATTGTCCACCGAGGCGTGGCTGGTCATGATGATGAACTGCGTGAAATCGCTCAGTTCCTTGATCTCGGCCAGCAGCTCGATGCCGGTCATTTTCGGCATGCGGATGTCGCTGAAGACGATCTCGTGCCACTGACCCTTGAACTTCTCGAGTGCGTCCTCGCCGTCCTCGGCGAGCGTAACTTCGTGTCCTTCGTCTGAAAGCAACTCACCGACCAGGCTGCGAATCGCCAGGTCATCATCTGCGACAAGAATATTCATGACACTTGCTCCAGGGAATGCATTCCGGTTGCCGCCAATTCTCTCGATATGTCCCGCGGCAGCGCTATGACGAAGCGCGCTCCGCCGCTGGCCGATTTTTCAACCCGAATATCTCCCTTGTGGTCCTGGATAATCCCGTAAGTTACTGAAAGCCCCAGTCCGGTACCCTCTCCGGCGGCTTTGGTGGTGTAGAAGGGTTCGAAAATCTTCTTCGCCTCCTCCTCGCCGATGCCAGGACCGGTGTCCGAGACACTTATATATACCTTGTCGTCGTCGCAATACGTGACAATGTCGACAGTTCCGCCATCTGGCGCCATGGCCTGCTGGGCGTTGATGGCCAGGTTCATCAGGACCTGCTGCAGCTGGTTCGGATTTCCTATGATTTCCGGGACGTCGGGAGCCAGCGTCATGTTGACGTGCACGTTGTTCAGTCCGAGCTGGTGATCCACGATGCCGATTGCTTTTTTGACGACCTCGTTGACCGAGACGTCGGTGAATTCGCCCTTTTCCTGGCGCGAGAACTGCATCAGGTTACTGATGATCTCGTTACACCGCCTGGTCTCGTTCTCGATCGTGTCCAGGTGTTGCCTGACGATATCCGGCTGCTCGAGCTTGCGTTTCGACAGTTGTGCGTAACCGAGTACGGCCGACAGCGGATTTTTGACCTCGTGCGCAAGCCCGGCGCTGAGCGTGCCGACCGCGGCCATCTTTTCGGATTGCACCAGCGCCAGCTGGGCGGTTTTCAGCGAATGCTCGCGCTCTTTGAGCTCGTCCGCCATGTCGTTGAAGGATGTCGAAAGATGGCCGATTTCGTCCCGCGAGTCGATATCGACGTTCACCTCGAAGTTGCCTTTTCCGACCTTGCGAACCGCCGCCGACAGTTTCTCGAGTGGCACCGTAAATTTCCTCGAAACGAGCACACCGCTGATGGCCGCGAGGAAGACGATGATCAGTCCCACGATGACGAGATCGCTCAAGAGCTGCCTGGCGGTCAGGTATGCGGCGCTGACGGAGATACGCGTGACGACGTGCATCCCGCCGATGTCGATGCCGGCGGCACCCGCGAAGTACTCGACGTCACCGTCCCATATATTGGTGACGCCGCTCGCGCCGGCCTCGAGGTTGTCGAAACTCTGCAGCGTAGTCAGCGCCCACTCCGTATCGTCTCCGGCGTCGGCGCTCGCGGTAATCGTATTGCCGCCGGAGTCGATCAGCACGGCCTGGAAGGCATCGGCGCGCTGAATGGCTCGACTGAACAGCCGGGATGTCGCGATCGCGGAAATGATTTGCGTATCACCGTCAGCCGAAAACCGGTGCTCGAGCGTCAACGCGACGCCTTGCTGGCCGGAAGGGAGCGGGATGCCGTAAATGCCGATATCTCCGGGCAACTCGAGGTTATCCGGCGACGCAAAGTCCAGCAGGGCGTCCGCCTCGATGCCCGCTTCGCGCACGGCCGAAGCGTTGTATATCGAAATGGGCTCATCGAGCCGGTTCGTCGTGACGAGCGCCAGGATTTCCGGGTAGGCAACAAAGAGCGGCCTGACCAGCTGTTGCTTCGCCGACGGATCCAGGTAGTCGGCAAACAGAACCTCCGACAGAACTCGCGTTGCACTGACGTAACCGCCGAGTATCGTGTCCACTTCGGTTTTGATATCGCTCGTGACGGATGCGCTCAGGTCCCTCACATAAGCTGTCTTGTCCTGGTGAAACAGGTCGGCCATCGTCGCGGTGATGAAGCCGACGACCATCATGAGAAACGCCAGTACGGTGATCAGCACCTTGAGTCTTAGAGGAAATACGATTTTGTCCATAGCAGTGTCACTTTGCGTTAATTGAAATCGATGCATAGTTGAGATTGCCTACATCATCCATCGCCTTGACGACGATGATGTTTGCACCCGGCTTCAGCTCGATTGGATGATCGATGCGGCCGTTATCGTGCGTCACGGGCGTGTCATCGACGTACAGTTTTGCACCGGATTCGGTCTTGCCGTGCAGACGCCACGGGCCCGCCGCAACCGTTGCAGGTGGCGATTCAAGTTCGAGGCTCGGCGGTGCGGTGTCCTGAATGACATGCAGCATGCGTGCGTCACTCATCTCACTCTGCGTCCACCCCACGCGGCTGCGGACGTGCCAGTAGTAGGTGCCCGGCCCCAACGCGCCGTGGCGGAACGACGTTCCGATGACGTCGTCGTCCACGACACGGTCCAGGAACTCGGGATCCCGTGCAATGACGATGTGGTAGCGGTCCGCGTTGGCTGCAGCGTCCCAGTTGAACTCGATCGTTTGCGGCACGTTTCGATAGGTCATCGTCGTTTCATCGAGCGGCCCCTTGCTTCGTGGCGGATCCGGCAGGTTGGTGACCGTAAATTGCGTCCCTGTGGAATCGATCGTGACCGACTGGTCTTCCGTGATTCTCGTGCGCCTGCCGTCGCGCCCGACGATCTCCGCAGAACCACCGTGCAGGTTAACGGTCGTCGACTTATCGTCGTTCACCGTTACCAGGAACCTGACATCTTTATCCTGTTTGCGTCGTACGAGCGTCAGGTCGCTGCTCGGCAGCGTAACGCCGAACGCGAACGGTGCATCATCCGCACTCGTCAGGGTACCGGACAGTTCACCGTTGATCATGACGAGCGCCGATCCCTGCTGCGACACGAAAGGATCCGCTTCCCGTTTGTCGAAAACGATCAGCGAGTTTTGACCGATGGTTATTCGGCTCTCGTCGTTGACCCGGAGCATCGCAGTGGACCGTGCAAAGGTCTGTACCGCGTCGTTCTGGGTGAATGTGTCGCCGACGTTCGCTTCGCTCCATGCCAGCGAGTGCGCGCCGCGTCGCTGCACGCGTCGCTGGATCATCAGGATTTCCGCAGCAAAAAGTTGTGCGGCGAGGGCCGTCGTCGAGCCGAATTCGAGATCGACCTCGGCATTCGAAGCCGTCGCGGACATCCATACCTGGTTTGCACCCAGTGAAGTTCCCAATGGGAAGTACACGCGGAGCAGGGCCATCAGGAACACGAAAAAAATCGCGACGGAACCGGCGACGAGGCCGAGTTCCGACACCGCCAGCAGAGCGGCGCGGCGCCGCAAGCGTCCCGAACTCTGCAGCTCGTCATTCACCGGCATCATGTCATTACCCTTCATCTAGTACGTTCCCTGCAGTCGTAAGAACCACCCGTGCTCCGAGTAATCGCTGTCGAAGCGAAGGTCGCTCGAGAAATCCGTGAAGTTGTATCCGACACCAATGCCGATGTGCTCCATACCGTTCCACATGACCTCGCCGAGTAATCCGGAACGCTGGTCCTCAGCCTCTTCCTGCCTGAGCAATCGGTATTCGACGCCGACGGACAGATCCATGGGGACCCTGAAATTCAGTCGCTGGATGCTGAGCGAGGTGTTGGTCTCGAATTCGAGCGCGGGATCGAGCTCCGTCAATTTCTTTTTGAAAGCCTGCTTGCCGACCCACTCGATCCCCTGCGTCAACTGCAACGACCAGTCTGCCGACACGAGATCGGCGGTGCTGGTGTCGTAGCGCGTGTCGACCTGCCCCGGTGTGGCTTCGCTCGCGAGACGCGTCATCTTGACAAGAACGTTCCATCGGTCGTGGTCGACGGGTCGGATCGCGAAGCCTAAGCTCGCTTCCTCGAAATCGGTGGACTGGTCCGGTTGCAGCCGGTTGTCCGTGTCGCTCAGGCGGTATTCGCCAAGCAGGGTGAAGCCGGATTGCAGGCGGATCTCGCCATAATTGAACGAGGCGAATTGTGAGATCTCCGTCACGCCCTGCTGGCGGCGCCATTCGTTGCGGGAGCTGAACTTGATACCGTTGAGGTCGTAAGTCACTCCGCCGACCAGCGCATTCTGCTCGCTCGTGCCGCCTGAACCGTTATCCAGCACCGTCTGCTCGCCGGATGCCAGGAGCGACAGGCCTTCGGAGATGCGCCAGTCGCGCCGCATCCCGGCGATTGACCGCAGGCCGCGGTTGCTGCCGCTGTGATCCCACTGGTATTCGGTGTAAAGCGTGCCGCTGGCACCGAAGGGTGCTTCGGCACCGACCAGCGTGCGCTCGGCCGCGTCACCCGATACCGATTCGCCCGGCATGGTCTGCTCCGCGTACACGCGGCCTAAGGGTGAATCCCAGCTTACGCCACCCTGGAACGCCTCGCCGTAGTCGCTGGTGACGACCCGTCCGGAAACGCGCAAATTCCTCGTCGGCGCATATTCGACCTCGGCAGCAGACTGCGAATCGACGCTGCCAGACAAGGCCTCCAGGTGTTCGAGTGAGGTACTGATCTGCTCTGACCAGTCGTACTGCGCCCGAAGCGCAGCGATCGATGCATCCTGGCTCGCATCACTGAAACTCCGGTTCTGCAATTCACCTTCCAGCGACAAGCGGTCTTTCTGGTGCCGCCAATGCAGCGAGCTCTGGGTAGAGGAAGCGGTCGCTCCGGACTGCATGTCATCGATGCGCATCAGGAAGGTGTTTCGCTCGTCGTGCCTGTAGGTCATCGACGCTCCAAGCTGGCGCTCCCCGCCCTGCGATAGGGCACCATTGGAGAAGAAATCGTCGGTAAGGCGCCGGTAATAGGCACTGCCGAGCCAGCGATTCGGCTTGCCGAACCACTCACCCGCATCGAATTCGGCTGCGATTTTGTATGCCGATCCCTCCTGCACCGCCCCCGTCGTCACCGGCGTGAACTGCATCCCGCCATCGTCGCTCCGGTACACGAGGGCATCGGACCCTGTGGACTGCGCATACTCGGCGACGATGCGCGTGCCGCGAAAACGCAATTCGGTATCGATGCCGTGCAGGCTGTACGCGGAGCTCAATCGGTCGTCCTCGATCACCGTACCGCCGATTCCGAAGCCGCCTTCGCCGAAGAACTGCTTGAACCGGGCACCGCTGACGCTGGCGTCGAGGCCGTCCACCGGTGTCTCGTAGTCCACCTGGATCGTGATCGGGTTTCCTGCAAGCAGGTTCATGCCGATGAGACCGCTGTCGTCGATGACGCTCGAGACGGGACGCCGGAACCATATGCGGCCTTCGCGGTACTTGATGTCGTAGTCCACCTCCCGCTGCTGACTGATGCGCTGTAACAAAAGACCCGTGTGCTGGTCGTGCACCAACAGGGATACCTGCTCGCTGCCCTCGATGATTTCCGTGTGACTCAGGAAATAGAGCGAGCCACCTGTCGCGGCAATCTCGTCGCGAACCGGTGCCTGATCGATACGTGCCACAAAGGCTTCCGCGTGCGTCTTTGCACGGTTGTCGCTCGTTCGCGCCTGCGACTCGTACCTGGCATGCGCGCCGAATAGCGTACGTTGATAGGCAGTCAGTTCCGTGTCGGTCAGGTTCAGTGCGTAGTTGCCGACGACGGCATCGAGTTGATCGCCTTCGAGTGCG
This sequence comes from Woeseiaceae bacterium, assembly GCA_041598995.1. GTDB lineage: Bacteria > Pseudomonadota > Gammaproteobacteria > Steroidobacterales > Woeseiaceae > SZUA-117. Next base: position 27,923 of record JBFHXJ010000003.1, read on the forward strand.
AGATACAGCTTGCCTTGTGTGTCCGTGTCGTAAACCAGCTTGCTGTCGTCACCGTACACCGGGTACACGGTGTCCGGATCGATGTTGGTAATCAGGCGCTCATTCTCGATGGCGTCGAGATCGCTGAACAATTCGCCGATTTCTTTCTGCCCGCTGTCGAAGGCTGCCGTCAGCAGGTACTTGCCGAGCACCTTGCCCTTCATGTACAGCGCGACCCTGCCTTCGGTCACCGTCTCGCTGGCGCTCCCCGCGCCGGCCGCGGCGAGATTCCCTGTACGGCGAAGCTGGCTCACCTTGCCGTCGGCGAGCGCCATGATGAACATCGAGTCGGCCGAATACGTGACGTGGCGACGAATCTCACCGCTGTATCCCGCCGGATCCGTGACCCTGACGACGATCTCGTTCGCGCCGGCCGCCAGCGGTACGCCTTTAACGAAGCGGCCGCTGTCGTCGACCTCCACGGCGTTGTCGTTCAGCGTCACCGTGTTACCGGGACTCGTGAAGCCCTGCAAGACCAGGTTCTCGTGGCGCATCGGTATGCCGTCGGGCGGCAGCTTGAGGACCATCGTCGGCACCGGCTCGATCGCCACGACCGGTTCGCCGTCGATGCTCGATGACGCGGTCATGTGCAGGTTTGCATAGCGCGTGAGTCCCGATGCGTTCTTCACGCTGACCACGTAGCGATTGCTGCCTGGCCGCAACCGGAGCGGCAGTTCGAAGGTACCGCCCGGGGACACCGGAATCGCGGCATTGTCGATCAGCACGACGTTACCCGGGTCCGTGCGTCCGCTGAGACGGTAGGCGTGTTCGGCGTCCGGCGGTTCGCGTGCCGGCAAATCGAGACGGGCATCGTCCACCGCGAACGGCCGGTATTCCGCGTCAGCAGAGATATTGAGTTCGAGTTGCGGCAGCCTGACCGAGGTTTCGATGCTCTGCCCGATCGGGTCGACCAGTTGTACATCGACGAATTCGGTGCCCGTTGCATCGAGCGATTGCGAGAATTGCCCGTTGTCGTCGACCTCGATCGACATCCCGTTCATGGCGGCCCTGAGTTCATTCGTACGCGTTTCATAAAGCCGCGCACGCTCGACCGAGGTCAGCTCGCCGACGATTTCCACCCTGCGGTTCAGCTGGCGTCCGGTCTCGGTCTGGTTGCTCGCGACCGGCCGGTCCTCGCCGTATCCCGTGACCACGAAGCGATCGGCAGAGAGTTCTTGCACGGAGACGAGATATTCGAATGCAGCATTGGCGCGCGCCTCGGAGAGTGACTGGTTGTCATCCCTGGAGCCGGTGGCGTCCGTATGGCCGTTGATGTAAATCTTTTCGTCCGGGTGCTCACGCATGATTTCCGCGGCATCGGCAAGCAGCCGCTTCGCCTGATCGGTCAACTCATGCGAGCCGACGGCGAATGCACCGCCGCGAAGTTCGAGTGATATCGACGTTTCACGGTTTACGCCGAACATGTGGCGGCTGCTCGTGATACGGGCAGCACCGATCCGTGCTTCGAGCTGATAGAAATAAACCTGTCCCGACCTCAGTTGCACACCGATCTCGCGGACGTCGCTCCAGTCGATTGCTTGCGGCATGACGCCGTTGCCGTGAATGCTCTTGACGTTGTCGTCATCGTCGTGCCAGATGCGCAAGGTCCATTTGTCGACCGACTGCCCGACGATCGTGCCGCCGATACGAAATCTAAGCGGCTCGATTTCGCCATTCTCGCCCATGTGGATAATCGAGTTCGCGTCGACGTTCACGAGCTCGACCTCCGCATTCGCAAAGCCGACCTGCACGCCGTTGACGACGAGGCTCAGGTCACCGGCGCTGCCCGTGATCCTGTCCGGCAGCAGTTCGACTTCTGAATCTATTCTCAGACCGTAGACGGCATCCGAGCCGATCGACACCGAGTCGACGTCATAGATCACGCCGAAATTGGCTTTGGCCAGGAGGCCGGGCGTCACGCTCAGGACTTTTCTGTCCCTGCCGGTCGCGTACGCGTTACCGGCGATCGACATCACGTTGAGCTTGACCATGCGTTGACCGGGTTCGACGGCCGGGAAGTGGTAGCGGCCGTGCACGTCCGTCAACGCGTAGATGCCGTTGTCGAGAGCGACCATCGCACCACCGATTCCGCTCTCGCCGGCATCCTGGAACCCGTCCCTGTCATAGTCCTGGAACACCTTGCCGATAATCGTGCCGAGATCGAATATTGGATCCGATGTGATTTCCAGCATTGCACTCGCCGGCGGCGAGGCGGTGCAGGCGTCGCAGACGTCGACCGCGATGGCGACGTTCGAGTAATTCCCGGGGCGGGCGCCGGCGCCCACGACCATCGAGTACGTCAGCACGGTGTAGCCGCTTTCACCGGGATCGGCGACGCCATTGCCGTTCAGATCGACAAGCGGCTGCACGTCGCCGACGTCGAAGAACAGCGGCGAGGCACCGGCGGGATCTGCTGTCGGCACACCATCGAGCCTGACCGTACCGGCGATATACGCGAGCACCGGCGCAGCGCTGTCGCGGATGCGCACGCCCGGGACCAGCGTGTCGGTCGTATTCTGGATCTCGATCGTATAAGTGACGACATCACCGACCATGGCACGGTCGGGCCTGGCGGTCTTGGTCAGTCGCAGCACTTCACCCCTCGTGAAGCCGACATCGGGCTGATCGTCGAGGAGTACGGCCTCGTCGACGTCGGTTGCCAAAACCTGAGTTATGCCCGCAGTTGCGGAACGAATTTCACCCGTGGTCTCGCCGTTCGCGTCGGTCGGCGCCGCTGGCTGCGTAATCATGTCCACAGCGCCGCGGCTGGATGCGAGTGTCACAGTACGCCCAGCGAGCGGCTGGTTGTTCGCATCGCGCATCGTTATCGTGATCGTCGAGAATTCAACGCCGTCGGCCGCAACGACCGGGGGGTCCACGGTGACACTGGAATTCGCGGCGTCGACGAGTACCAGACGATTGAGGCTGACCGTCGCCTGCGACTCGTCCAGGCTGAAGCCGTTCAATTCGGCGGTCGCCGAATTTTGCAGCGTCTGCGCGCCGCAAACAGCGAACAGCAGTATCGAGGACACCGCGATAAGGAATGTTTGTCGGATGAGGCGTGCCATCAGTTCACCCTCACCCTGAATCGGATTGCCCATTGCGTCTGGGCCGGAATCTGCAGGGCCAGGTTCACCTGTCCTGCCACGTCGCCAACCGTCAACCGGTCCGGACCAGCAGGTCCGCCCGTGTCGAGTATCGATGCCACGTCGTCGGGACCGCCCAGTGCGTCCGTCAGCGGCATCCATGCGCCTGCCCAGCGAGTCGCGGCGTTAGCGCCGCTCGCGACGACCGTCGTCTCGAGGCTATCGGCAACGTAAGTAAATTGGTTTTCGTCTATCGCGTCCTGAATCGTCAGGCGATAGGCTGACACGTCGGTAATGTTATCGACGTAAAGAACAAAGTAGATCTCCTGGCCGGGATTGACGTCGCCGTTGTCCGCCAGCACGGTACCCATCAGGTCACGCGCTTCCTTGACGAGCGCGAGTTGCACCGAATTGATATCGATTCGTGCCGGTCCTGTGCCATCGCCGTTGGCAATCGTGCCGTTGTTCAGTCCACCGATGCCGGCCGTAGCCGAGTTGGTCGCCGCATAGGCGCCGGCGGATGCCAGCAACGCACTGCAAAGCACGACAAACAAGGCCATGAATCCGCGCCGCGTGGCGTTTCTCCAGCGCGCACAGAGCATCGACGCAAACTTGAGTTTGCGCATGCAAACTGCAACGCCAGGCGACAGGAGGTTCATGCTGGTCTCAACGGGTGTCACGACGCTTACGAGCGTGCGACACGGCCGCGGTACCGTTAACCGATCGTGAAATGCGCTTCAGGAATGCGCCCGGCAGGCGCGGTCCATACGGCCGCGCCCGCCGAACGTTATCTTTGAAACGGCAATTTCAAGATCTGTCCGTTACTGCACCTGCGCCGTGAAGACCACAGCAAGAACCCTGTCGGCCGTGGCGTTCAGCTGGCCGTTTGCGACGTTCTGATTACCGGCATCCACCGTCACGCCGGCAAAGCTCGACGTGTCACCGTCGACGCCGTCGGAGTTCGCGGCGGCGACCGATACGGCCGCATACACCTCGGCTTCCTCGGCCGGCGTGCACGCCGCAACGGCGCAACTGCCGCCCGTCGAGGGTATCGCGACGTTCAGCACTCGAATCGTACCTGCCTGATACACGAACAGCGGGTCGAGCACGTCCTGGATACTGACGTCGTTGATGTCGACGGAACCGATGTTGTTCACGTAGATCATGAAGTCCACGTTCGTGCCCTGCGGCACGGTCGAGCCACTTGTGATCGGCGAACCGTCACTGGTCATCCATGCCGTCTTCACGAGTGCCAGTCCGGCACCGGTGCTGAAGAGCTGGAACACGTTCGAGTCCGCGAGGGCATTCGTGTCACCAGCGACATCACCGGTACCGGTGTTGTCCTCGGCGAAGGCCGTTGTCGAGCCGCCCGCTGCCAGCAATGCAGCGACCGTCGTTACGGCGAGACGCCGAAAGTTTTTTGCTATTTGCCGTTTCATGGTTTTGCTCCTACAGTGGGGTCCTCACCCCGGTTAAAAAATCTGTTGGTCATGGCAATTTCACCGAAAACAAAATTGCCCAGACCGAATCACTGTTGATGTCCAATTGCGCATTGCCCGCATTCTGGTTGCCGGCGTCGATCGTCGTCCCGGTGTAGCTCGCGGCGTCCGACAAGTCGGCGCTGTCATTGAGGAATGGCGTCGCATCGACAGAACTGAAAATCGTCTGCTCTTCCGCGGGGCTGCAACCGGCCGCCGCGCATTCGCTGACCGAGTTGTCGACCTGGATCGTGCCTCCCTGGTACTGAAAGAGTGGATCCAGCACGTCCTGCACGCTGACGTCGGTCTGCGCACCGGCCTGGTTGTTGATGTAGAGCAGGTACTTGAATTCAACGCCGGCCGGTATCGTGGCGCCGGTCGGAATCGGCGTGCCGTCGAGCCAGAACGCGCGTTTCACGAGATTCAGGCCGGCGGGCGGTGCACACGATGCGAGCGCGATGATTTCCGCCTGGCTCAGCGCGCCGTCGTAGATACGCACGTCGTCGAGATAGCCCGCGAAATAGCTCTGCAGCGGCGTGACCAGGAAATCGTCGGAAACGATCGTGCTGGCGCCCAATGCGATCGGTTCGAAATTACCGGCGCCGCCCGAGGTGGTGCCTGTGCCGCCCGTGTACGGGTCGGTGACCGGTGCGCCACCGTCGATGTACAGCGCCATGCCGCCCGGCCCCCAGCTGAACGCGACGTGGTACCAGGTCCCGGTGCTCAGAGGGGCGCTAACCGCGTAATAGCTGGTCGTGGTGCTCTGCAGCCTGGCGCGGATTTCGCCGGTCGGTTCCACGGTGAGGGTCAGGTGCCCGCCTGTGTCCAGGCCGGTCGAGTCCTTCGAGAACAGCCCCTGCTCGGCGCCCAAGGCGTCGATGTTCACCCATAACGTCACTGTCCCTTCGTCGAGCAGGTAGTCGGCGGAGTGCGGGATTTCGATATAGTCGTCGACGCCGTCGAAATGCACGGCGTTACCGGTGTTGGCGCAGGCAGCAGACTGATTGAGCGTGACACCGTTCGTATAGGTGCCGTTGTTGCCGGCCACAATGTCTGAAGCTGTCAGCCCGGAAGTCTCGTCCAGCGGCCAGCGCGCCGCGATATCACCGACGGCTGTCTGTGCGTTGGAGAATTCGGAAGTCGAGCCGTAACTCGGGCCCGCCGATTCCTCGGTGGCCGTCGCGGTGATGATGTCGCCCGATCCCCCGGGGAATGAATGACTGAAGAATTCCAGTCCGGTACCGCCGTGTGTAATCGTGTCGGCGCTCGCAAAGGACTCGCCACCGCCGTTGCCGCTGCCATGCGCGCCGCCTGGGTTCCTGAAGAACTCGATGCGATAGTCACCGGCTGGCACGTCGAGGCTGTAGTCGGCGGTCAGCGTGCCACCGGAATTCCTGACTTTCGTGATGTTCGGATAGTTCAGGATGTCGTTCGGCCCGGCGTCTGCATCCAGCGCATCGTTTACGCTGATGCCGTCGTCGTTAAGGTCCAGGTCGAGCGCGACGTTTCCGTAGATGCTGTTGCGAAGGATGGCGTTGCCGGCAGAGGCCGGTTGACGAACCTGGACACCGTAAATGCCGTTGCCGCGTATCAGGTTGCCTTCGTTGGCACCGGTACCGCCAATCAGGTTTCCCGCCGAGCCGTCGCCGCCTTCTTCATTGATGTCGATGCCGTCGCGACTGTTGGGTACCAGAAAAACACCGGTGTAATCCGTGCCGATGTAATTGTTCTGAACGACATTGAGGTCGCTGTCGTCGATCTCGATGCCGTCGCTGTCGTTCCCGGAGATGGTGTTGCGTTGGCCTGCCAGCGGCCCGCCGATCGTATTGCTGCTCGCGAACTGAAGATCGATGCCTTCCTCGGCGTTGCCGCGATCGAGTGTGCCGCCCGCATCCAGGCCGACATAGTTTCCGTAAATTTCGTTGCCGGTCGCCCCGGCGCCAATCAGCGTAATTCCCGTGTAGAAATTGCCGGAGATGACATTTCGGTCAGCGTCGACGGTTCCGCCGATGGTGTTGCCGGCCGACTCGATCCGAATGCCACCGTTTTGCGCGACGTCGTTGGTGTTATTCGCCACGGTAGTCGTGCCGTCCGCGCTCAGTCCGAGGTAGTTACCGGTGACGGTATTGCTGCCGCCCAGCAGCAGGATGCCGTTCACCGCGAAATTGCCGATCGCGAAGCCGCGTATGGTGTTGCCGCTCGAGCTTGCGGCGATCTCGAGCCCGTTCGCCGCGGCGCCTGCCCCGGCGCCGTCTAGCTCGATTTCCGGCCCGCTGCTATTGGTATTGCCCTGGTTGGTCGTTTGCGTCGTGGCATCGATGACGATGTTGTCCGCGGTGACGGGCGGTAACGGGCTGGCGGGCGCGATGCCCCACCAGCTGTCGGCGCCCGCCGAGCGGTTTGCCGGCGTTGCGATGTCGAAGCGAATGGTGATACCGGGGTTGCTGTTGGCATAGGTGATGCAATTGCGCAGCGAACCCAGCCCGGTATCCGCGGTCGTCGTTACCGTGCAGAAAGCCACTGCGGCGGCTTCGTAGGAACCGACGTCGCAGCTCACGCCGACCGGACGCGCCGAGCCTCGCTGGTCGGTATCGTTGTCGGGACCGACGCAAATGCTGCTGTCGCCCGCATCCACTGCGCGGCTGGTAGCGGGCGGCGCATGGGTAAACGTCGGCCCGCCGTTGTCCTGCAATGGCCCCAGCGAGGGATCGGTATCTTCCTGGTCTCCCGCGGCGGTGAAATCGCAGCTCGCGTCGCTCGAGAGGTTGTAACCGTTGGAGACTAGGTTGGCCGCCGCCCCGTCGCATTCGCCCGCACCGGCTGACAGGTTGCCCGCAACGACCGTATTACCAAAAGTGATCGTGCCGCCAGACTGCTGGCGCACGCCGTCGCCTGCACTCGGCGCGGTGTTGTTGGTGACCGTGACATTGGTCAGCGTGCAGGCGCCGGCACAGTCGAGCCCGCCGCCCTGGTCGGCGGTGTTGGTACTCAGCGTGACGTTGGTCAGATCCACGGCGCCGCCGGAAGACGCGATGCCGCCACCGTCGACGGTGGCGGTGTTGCCGCTGACCGTCGAATGCGTCATGGTCAGCGAGCCCGTCGCATCGACAGCGATGCCTGCGCCGTCACCGGTGACGCTACCGCCCTGCACCGTAAAGTTGGTCATCGTGACGTCGGCGCCGATGATGTCGAACACGCGATCCAGGGAATTGGCATCGGCGACAGTGGCTGCCGCCGCATTGCCGTTGATGATGACGTCGTCGGTGATATCGAGATCGCCGGTGGCCGCCGCATCTTCACCTGTACCCGCAATGGTCAGGGTGTAAGTGCCCGCCGGAACGGTGATCGTGTCGGTACCGGCATTGGAATTCGACCAGATGATGCAGGCCCGCAGAGAAGCGTTTGTAGTTGTGTCGTTGGTGTTGGTGACGATACCGCCGGGGCAGATTCCCGGTGACCAGTTAACGGTAAGTAACGGACGGCTCGCGGACGAGCTGAACTCGGACGAGCGAAAATCCCAGCCGTCGGAACTGCTATTGAGGATCGCCCAGCCGTGATTCGGATTGCCGTATGACCACGATTGCAGCGCTGCTGCCAGTCCGGTGATAACTTGTGATCCTGAACTTGTCGGATTCGCCACCTGTGCATCGTGTACCGACAACGCCTCGACGTTGTTCGTCTGGATGCCGCCCGTCATCGAGTTCCAAGTTGCGGTTTCCGGCCAGGTGACGAGCATACGGTGCAGTCGAATCTGCGCGCCGCTTGCGGAAGTGTTCGTGACAAACACAGTCAGCGTGGCGGAGTTTATGATGGAACCAAACGGAATTTGTCCGGCTCCTGCACCGAAAATGTTGTCGAAACGAATCAGGCCCTGCTGTCGGGTCCCGCCACTGTTTTCGACCTTGACGGTATTTTCGTTACCGCGCGATGTGGTTGGCGTATTTTCTTCGAGGTACGTGTCCTGCGTGCCGCTGTAGCCGCTTACTCCCTGGCGAAAAGTATTTACAGCAGCCAGCGCATCGTGCGTCAGCAAAAGACTGAAGCAAACCGCTAATGCGCGCACCGCCGAAGATGGTGCGAAGCTCGACCGGCATCGTTCAGATCCAGAAATGAACTTCAATTTCCTTCCTTTGTTACCCGAGCATTCACACAAGGACACCCACCATCGAGAGACAGGGGCTTTCGATGCAAAATAAGACGCCGACCAACTGGCATGACTAAGCCTCGCCAGCGACGATTACTTTTGAAATATTAGAGAGTTAGCGGTTTCGGAAACGTGAAGCGGATTCCGGTTGACGTGGGGATTGGCGGCTACAATGTGAACTGCGTCACAAGATCGGCAGCGTTTTTCCATAAGACGCAGGATTTGCAGTTCTCACACACTTATTAATTAACAAGTAAACACGGACGTTCATACTGCTAAGATGATGGCGCGGGTCGACGTGGGAGAGTGTAGAAACATGCGGAAACCCCGCTCGCCATATGAGCGCTTTTGGATACCCCTGGCGTTACTCTTTTGTTCAGTCCCCGCGGCGGCACAGGACCAGGTTTTCGATTTCGAATTGACGCCATACGGAGCGTATCGCGTCGGCGGCGAATTCGAGGAACGGGACGGGCCGTTGTCGATCGATGTCGACGATGGGGCAAGTTTCGGCCTCATATTCAACGCGAAACATTCCCCGATAACGCAATGGGAGATTATCTATTCGCGACAGGAGACAAATGCCGATGCGACAGGACTCGGGTTGAGTGAGACGGCGCCGCGTCTGTCGGTTGAATATCTTCAGGCCGGCGGGACCTACCTGTGGGATGGCGACCGCGTTCGACCGTATCTGGCGGCAACAATCGGCGGAACACGCGTCGATATAAGCACGCCGGGTTTCGACAGCGATGCTTTCTGGTCTTTTTCGTTGGGCTTGGGATTACACGTCAGTCCGACGAGCCGCCTGGGCCTGAGGCTGGAGGCGCGCGCCTTCGGCACGCTACTCGATTCTGATTCCGATCTCTTTTGCGAGTTCGGACCGGGCAACAACGTCTGCGCTGTGCGAATCGACGGCACGCTCATGTGGCAAACCGAAGCACTCGCTGGAATCGTCTTCCGGTTTTAGCGCCTCCTCTATGCGACGAGTTTTCGCAATGCGCTTGCCAGCTCCTGCCGCTCCTGCCGCGTCAGGCGTTCCGTGATATGCGCATGTGCCTCGCCGAGGATGCGCGGATAACATTTGCGGAACAATCGGCTCCCTGCGGCCGTCAGGCCGACAAGTACTTCACGATCCGAATTCTCCGACCTGCTTCTCTTGACGAGGCCGGCGCGTTCGAGTTTCTTCACCGTGTTGGTCGTGTTCGACGGTGATATGAAAGTTTCTTTTGCAAGGCGACCCATCGGCATCGGCCCGAATTTGCCGAGGATGTCGACGACGTTCATTTCCGCCGCATGCAGGTTCACGCTATCGGCCACTTGCTGCGCTTTCCTGTGCAATAAATGTCGCGCACGCATCAGGTTGGCGAAGAGATCGACGGTTACCGCCTCATCGTGTTCGCTGAGGTTGGTTCTGGTCTTGATGTAATTCTTCATCCGCAGCAATCCGGTCAGTGAGTCACTGCTTCCCAGAGTTTGTCCACCCGCGCTTCGACTTCCGGCACCGTCGTCACGCGATCCATGACTTTCAGACCCAAGGGGGTGGTGCAGTCGACGCCCATAAGCGACCTCACGTTCAGGGGAATTTCCGGATACCCGTCATATACGCCGAGCTTCGAGTTCGACCCCAGCACGCCCTGCGCCATCGGCTCGATGTTCATGCCCAGGACGTTCGGCACGATCATCAGGTCGCGATCCGGTATGAAGCGATGCGCCAGCGCCCAGTCCCTGTCGCGTGGATTGCGAATGTCGATATCGTCGTCATACACGAAGACGTGCTTGCAGAAGCCGGCCAGTGCGGTGTACGCGCGCATCATCGCCATTTTCGGCTCACCGATGCGGGCTTTCTTCATCGACACGTGGACCGTGAAACCGCAACCTGCCGACGGATCGACGAAGACATCGACGACGTTTGGCAGCACCTCCCTCAATTGCACGAATACCCGAACCGAGCGAAAGAACGCGGCGATCGAATTGCATTCGTTGAGTGGCCGACCGATATGGACATGCTGGAAGATCGGATCCTTGCGCATTGTGATGGCGGTGACATCGAACACGGGGCGTCGGCGCGGATCGTCGTAGAACCCGTTGAACGAGGCAAATTGCCCTTGCGTGGCCCAGTTGAACGGCTTGAACTCGCCTTCGACGATGATCTCCGCATTGGCGGGAACGTCGACGTCGACGGTTTTACACCTGACCATCTCCACCGGCGTGCCCCGCAGGCCGCCGATAAACGCAAAGTCATCGCTCTCGTGCGGCAGCGCGGAGTTCGCGCCGGCGAGAATGAATTCGGGTGTCACACCGAAGGCAAAGGCCATCGGGAAAGGTTTCGCCTTGTCGTAATCCCAGGTCGACGAAGGATCATCGATCTTGGTGCCCCAGAATCTTTCCATGCTGAAGGCATCGCCGGTATTGCGGAATATCCATGCCGTACCGGAGTGCTTGCCGGTGATCTCGAAGCGGTGATAGGAGAGATTGTGCGCGTGCTCGGTGGGCTTCGAGATGCAGAGACTCGTGAAATAGCGGCCTTCCGCGAAATCGGGCGTGCCTTGCCCGTCCTGCGGGTTCAGCCGTAATGCCGGTATCAGCGACAGATCAGCATCGTCGCCTTTGCGCACGATCTCCTGGCACGGTGCTTTGTTCGCATCGACGTAGACCGGAGGAACGCCGCCGGACTTCAGCACTTCCATCATTTTCATCGCCGAGCCCGGCAACGCGTTGTCTTCCGGGACGCCGAATGCGTCCGCCATGCGCCGGTAGGTGTGTCCCACGGTGTTCGCGAGCACCGGGATATCAAAGCCTTTCGGTTTCTCGAACAGGATCGGCTTGTGGATATCCAGGTAATCCGCTCGCGCGATGAACGCGCCCATCTCGTCCAGCGTATCCACTTCTACGGGTACCCTGAACAGCTCGCCTTTCTTGTCCAGGTCCTCGAGAAACCAGCGAAAATCGAAGTGTTTCATCTCTTCACCCCCGATGATCAAAGCGTGTCTGCAGCATATCATTTCTATATAGAACTCTTCTATATAGAAATGATATGCTCGCAGCAAAATAACGTTCGCGGAGGGTCCCCTCATGCGTCTCATCATCGGCATCTCGGGCGCGAGCGGCGTCATCTACGGCATACGACTACTCGAGATCTTGCGCGGACAGGTTGGCGTCGAGACACATCTCGTGATGTCGTCTGCCGGCCGCATGAACATCGGCATCGAGACCGACTGGAACGCAAAGGACGTGGAAGAGCTGGCCGATGTCGTACACCGCAATAACGATATCGGCGCGATGATCGCGAGCGGCTCCTACCGTAGCGACGGCATGATCGTAGCACCTTGCTCGATGAAGACCCTGTCCGGAATTGTCAACTCGTATGCGGACAACCTGCTGTGCCGGGCGGCGGACGTCATGCTGAAAGAACGTAAACCATTGATACTCGTGCCACGGGAGTCGCCCCTGCACACCGGACACTGTCGCCTGCTTTACGAGGCGACGACAATGGGGATCGATATCGCGCCGCCGATGCCCGCTTTCTACAACCGTCCACAATCGGTCGATGACATCGTCAATCACACGGTTGGGCGGGTGCTCGACCTCATCGGCGTGGATTCCGGCCTCGTGAAACGATGGAGTGGCATCGGTGAAAACTGAGTCAGGACAGGTCGGCAAGCGCACCTGCAGTGATTTTCTCGTGCATATCCGGAAACGCTGCCTGCAAGATGAGGCATAGCTTGTCACGAACATCGTTGCTAACCATGATGTCCTGTTGCACGAGGTAGCGGTGCAGGTTGGCGATTGCACTGTCGATAATCCGGTCGGGCGCACTCGCGAGATTCGGGCCGTTGACGAGCAAGGATTCGAGGACTTCCTGTTGCATTTTTTCCGCGGCGAATTCGACCGATTTGATGTCCTCGCGCAATTCCATGCACGGAGCCGCCGGTACCGGATCTGATTGGCAGCCCGTCTGTTTCATCCATGTTCGTGCGCCGCGCAGAGGCTTGACGACATTCTCGGCCCATGCACTCGAGAATTCGCCGGCCCGCCGGAACAGGTCATCGTCGAAGCGGCCGGCTACCAGGGCAATCCAGGCGCAATACAGGAGCATGTTGACGTCGGCGCCATGGTCATTCTGCAGCGACAGGCAGGCCTCCGGCGCGCCTTGTGTGCGATAGGTTCGCACCGAGAAATCCCAGAAACTCTCGGCAGCCAAAACTTAAGCCTCCGGTGCAACTGTCAGGACGATTCCATCCAGCTCGCCACGCCATTTTATCTGGCACGACAGGCGTGAATTCGGGCGGATTTCGCTGCCTTCGCTCTCGAGCGTGACGAGCTCAAAGTCCGTCTGTGCCTTTAGCATCGACAACCAGGGTTCCTCTATGAAAACGTGGCAAGTCGCGCATTGACAGCTGCCACCACAGAGCGCCTCGATTGAAAGCCCGGCCTGGCGGAGAATCTCCATGAGAGTAGCGCGATCCTGCGCAATAATCTCGTGGCGCGAGCCGTCACGGTCCGTTGCAAAGATTTTTGCCAAGACCGGGTCAGGGCGCTCGATCAGGCAGCCGAAGCCTCGATACCGGCGGCGTTAGCCGTGTCACCATAGATATCGGAGTTCGGGAAATAGTCCGACCAGACGAACCAGAAGATCTTGTTGTAGTGGGGAACCGGCACGAGTTGGGTCCCCACATGTTTGCCCGACGTGCAGAGTCCGGTCGCAGACCACGTCGAGCCGCTCTCCCGGTCGACAAACCCTGCCCCGTCGGCCGCCTGATCGAACGTCAGTGTTGCGCCGACCACACGCCGATCGAACACCTGCATGTAATCGTCGACGCAGAAGATTGCGAGCGGTGTATCGCCGAGCCTGTCGTTGATGACTTTCTGCACCTCGACGCTTGCGGTCGGATAAGTTCGGTCCTCGTCGCCGATGGCGACGCCCAGCACCAGTGATTTCATCGGCAACCGTTTGTCCAGCTCACGCTGCAGCGGGTAAACCATCACAGGGCTCGCGGGGTCGATGACGTCCGCCCGCGCGAGCACCTTGAGATAGAAAACATCGCGCCATTCGATCGGCCTCACCCAGACCGGAGAATCCGGGTAGAGCCTTTTCCAGGTTTTGAGACTGGTCATGACGGTCGGCAGGGTCGGTAGCGGATCATTCCTGCCTTCGAGCCGATTGTGTATCTGCACCACGGAGCAGCGATTGCTTTTCTCGTAGAACACCATGTTGTTCGCCAGCGCCGCCGTTATCGTGATGTCGGGTTGTTTGAAGTTTCCCTCCATGGCATACGACATCGAGCTGTGCGCCAGTATGCAATGCGTCATGATGAACGGCGCATCGCCCGCCGGTTGGTAAACGATGTGCGGCCGGCGCGCCAACCGTGCCACGAATGCGAACGGATTGCCGTTCTTGTCCATTACCCCGACGACTTCCTCGTCCGGTCCGAATCTTTCGATGGCCTCGTCGAGCGAGATGAAAACCGGATCCCTCACCGGCTTGAACAGCAATTTGGCATGCATCAGGAAGCCGTAGGCGAGAAGCAGCAGCACGGCAACGGCGGAGCCGACGACCGCGAACGACCAGGAACCGGCCGCGGCATTCTGATACAGCCCAAAGCCGACCATCGCCAGCGCCACGACGATCAGGATTGCGGATTGCGAATAGATGTAGCGCGCACCCGCCGGCGACGCGGCAATCTTGTTGGTCAGCATCAGGATGCCGAGGGTGCCGGGGAGCACGGCTACCGCCGTCATGAAGACGGCGAGAATCGCCAGGATATCAGCTGTATTCATGGCAGGTACCGGGATGAATACGGGTCATTGTTGTACTGTACCGTTCATTATTCTTGAAATCGCCGCATAATGCCAGCGCGGGCGACCCGTTCCCTACTTGCTTTCGGCCTGGTGGTAAGCCTCGAGGAAGCGGTCCACGACGTGCCGCGCCTTGACGCCGATTTCCTCCGGCGATAGCGGACTGGCGTCCAGGTACAGCTGCTCGATATAGCGCTGGTGCATGAGCATGCCACGAAAGAACTCGCAGGCTTCATCGGCACTCCGGATATCGAGCAGCCCCTTTTCGATCAGGGCCTCGAAGTAGTCGCGCAAAACGCTGTGACTGCGCAGGGGCCCCTGCTCGTAGTACATGCGCGCTATATCCGGAAACCGTTCCCGCTCCGAGATTATGAGTCGCATCAATGCGCGGTGATTGGAGGAAAACACGACCGCGAGACGGTGCTCGGCAAAGTTGACCAGCGCCTCGCGCACGTTGTCCAGGGACTTCAGCTGCGGACCTTCCTGTGTCGACACGATCGAATCGACGACGGCGCGAAACAGGTCTGCCTTGGTCGGGTAATAGCTGTAGAGCGTCGCCTTGGAGCCACCGGATTTTTCCACGATCGCGTCGATCGACGTCTCGCCATAGCCCTGGGACAGGAACAGCCGAGTCGCCGCAGACAGGATTTTTGCCTTGCGCTGCTGCCCACGGGAAGATGACCGCCGGCGTTTTGCGCTTCCGCCAACCGCTCTCAGCGCCGTTTTTCGCTTGCCTGCTGTCACCTGGATGGACTCTTGATTATCGTGACCGGACGACATTCTGACGATATCACAATGGCCCTGCCCGCCACACGTGGTACCTTTCATCTGCAACTAGCATCACCCATTCGCTCATGAGATACATCATTCCGCTGCTGCTGATCATCGCCGGCCACGCATTGGCCGACAACGACATCGTCAGTATCGCGGCGTCCACCAAGGGCACGCTGTTCGATCAGGCCGGCACCGCGGTCGCCAAGGTCGCAACGAATCACGGCGATCTGCGCTCGACCTTGCGAAACTATACGAGCGCCAACGTATTCCTGCCGGCAATTGCGCGTGGGCAGGTCGATTTTGGCGTCGCAAACCAGTATGAGGTCATGCTGGCACTGACCGGCCAGAGTTACTTTGCCGGGCGACAGCAAGCAAACCTCCGCGCCGTGGCGGTGCTGTTTCCGCTGCGTGTGGCAGCCTATGTCAGGCGCGACTCCGACGTGCAGCGAATCGCCGACTTGAAGGGGCGACGCATGCCCGACGGCTATGTCGCGAACAAGATCATTCTGCCGCTCGTCGACGCGACTCTCGCTGCCGACGGACTGACCCGGGACGATGTCGTCGGGCTGAACGTATCCGGGGTAGCCGCCGGCGCGGATGCGTTCATCGGCGGCCGTACGGAGGGCTTCCTGATGGCGTTGCGCGCCCCCAAGGTTCGCGAGGCCGACGCGCGCCACGGTATTCGCGCGCTGCCGATCGACAACACGCCGCAGACGCTCGCCGCTATCCGTCGGCACTTGCCGGTCGCCTACCTGGCGCTCGAGACGCCCGAACCGGGCAACCCGGGTATTGTCGAACCGACCTGGGTAATCGCGTATGACACGCTCCTGGTCGCGAGCAGCGAGACGGATGAGGACGTGGTCTATCGCATGACTTCGAGCCTCTACCATAATCGCGAAAACCTGGTCGCGGCATCACCGGCGTTTCGCCTTTTCTCTGCCGACACGATGGCGAAGGACCTCACGACGGTCGCGTATCACCCGGGCGCCATCCGCTTTTACCGCGAGCGGGACCTCTGGCCCCCCACCGCTCGCTGAACGATCAGGTCCCTGTGGTGCGCCAGCCCTCGGCGTACTGTTCGCGCGCGGTCTTCGCGTACGGGACCGGACTGACGATGGCCCTGATTTCCACCTGCTTGTGCGGCCGCTCGACGGTCGTCTTTTGCGTTCCGCCGTCCTCTTCGCCCCATACGAGCGTGAGTTCCGTGCCGATCGCGATGTCCGCATCGACGATGGCGAGCGACAGCATCGTGCGCTCGTTGTAGCTGTAACCGCTAAACATCGAGAATCCGACCGTATTGCCGCCCTGCATGACCCTGTCGTAGTTCGCCGAGGCATAGTTCGACAAGGGCAGGTCAATGTACTTGTAGTGATCTGCGCCCGGTTCGAACAGCGATTTGAAAACCTTGCCGACGTCGTCGCCGTTCCAGTCCAGCGTCACTTTCTTGCGATGCGGCTTGTCGGCAATTTTCTCCAACGCCTTCCTGCCGATGAAGTCGTGGTCGAATTTGACGAAAGGGCCGTAGCCCATCTCGTACGGCGTTACGTAATAATCCTCGATGTTGTCGGAGTAATAACTGCCGCCGAGCGAACCCGATCCCTCGTATCCCTGCGCAGGCAACCACTCGCGGTAGGGTTTCATCTCCTTGCCGGTATAGACGGCCGGCAACGGCGAGGGTATCCACCCCGATTCCAGCGTATTGGTCGCATAGGCCCGCGCCCCGACCATCCGCATGCCGTAGTCCTTGCCGACCTCGTAAATCGCCGCGCGAATCTCTTCGCCTTCTTGGTACGGGCCCCAGATCTCGAGACCCGGCGCGCCGGCCATGCCATGACGCAGTGCGCGGACCTTTCTGCCTGCGATCTTGATGTAGTCCATGTTGAAAAACTTGACGTCCGGCGGCGGCCCGCCATTCAGCTTCTCGATCACCTCCCAGGCATTCGGGCCCTGGATCTGGTAGCGATAGCACTTGCGCACGGCAGGCTTGCCACCGAGGATGCCGGGCGAGCGGTCGTCCTTTTCGATCGACACGTCATAGCCGCCGCTCGTGGCGTGGAACTCGATCCAGTTCGCGGTCGGTGCCCTGCCGACAAAGACGTACTTGCTCTTGTCCAGGTGAAACAGGATCCCGTCGCCGATCACGTGCCCGCTATGGCTGCAGGGAATGAACTGCTTGGCCTTGTCGACGGTGAAATTCTTGAAGGAGTTGACGGCCAGGTAGGAGAGCATCTTTTCGGCGTCAGGGCCTTCGACATAAATATCCACCATGTGGTGCGACTGATCGAAGAGCACACAGGTCTCCCGCCAGGCGCGCTGCTCGTCGCGCCAGTTGGTGTATTCCGGAGGGACAACGGGATAGATGTAGGCGCCGATCTGCGAATTTCGCAGCATGTCGACCGGGTTCTTGACGCTCTTAAGTAATGCTTCCAGGTTCTTTTGATTCATGACTCCATGAAACCTCGTGCTTTTCCCAAGGGGGTGGCCCATCCTATACGCTCTTGTTATCGCCGGGCGACCATCAATTTTATCCGAGGCGACAAACCGGGATATCGTCCGAGAGCGAACACGTTCTCGACATCTGGAACCGCAATGCAACAATGTGCGGCCGGCCCGATCGGCCGCCGGATCGACGCCGCATCGTCGCGCCGGGGCTGGCTATCCGCGAGCAACGGAATAGTAGTCGTAGGCTTCCGAATCGGCACCCCTGAAGTAGCGCATGATCCTCGCGTCAACGAGGTAGGGGCGGCCGTCCTGCAGCGCCCGCTTGCAGCGGTCCAGCGCCGGGCCTAACTGCTCCGGCTTCGTTACGGTTTCGCCCTCGATGTCGTACGCGCCCGCCATCTTGACGTAATCGATATCGGGATGGCGCAGATTGGTGCCGAAATACTTGCCGGTCTCGTAGATGCGCCCGCCGAGTGCGTTCTGCGCCATGCGGTTCGCCTGGTACTCGCCATTGTTAAAGATCACGATGCCGACCGGCACCTCGTACCGCGCCGCCGACCACAGCGCCTGGCTGCCGAAGTTGAAGCAGCCGTCGCCAGTCAGGCACCAGACCTCCTTGTGCGGATTGCCGATCTTGGTGCCGATAGCGGCGCCGACACCCCAGCCCAGGATACCCCCGGTCGTGTAGTACTGCCTGCGGCGTTCCGAGGTAGGCTTCGTATGGTCGAACTTCAGGTATTTCCTCGGATACGTATCCGAAGTAATGAGCTCGGAGACGATCTCCGCGTCCGCTTCCATCACGCGATCGAGCTCCATCATCAGCCGTGAGGTGGACAGGGGGCTGGAGTCCCACTCTGCTTTCGCGATTTGCGCGTCCTTTTCGCGCCGCCCGGCGGTGTAATCACTGAGCCAGCGTTGCCTGGCGGCAATCGCCGACTTGTCCAGCTTGCGCCTGCGAATCTCCTCGAGAACGAGAGCCGTCGTCTTCTTGATGCTGGCGATCGCCGCGACATCGACCGGGTAATTGCGACCGACCTCGTAGTCAACCAGGCTCGTGTGCATGATGGTCGCGCTGTGCGGGACGATCGGGCTCGGCGGCAGGAAAAACGTCTTGATCATGTGCGCGCCGATACTCCAGAAACAGTCGATGTCGGGCATGAGCGCCGGATCGTCGAGGATCTCGCCCACGAAGTTCGGATGCGTCGTCGGGAATACGGCGGGAATCTTGACCGAGAACATCACCATAGCGCCGATCGTCTCGGCGATGCCGGCGACTTCCTCGCTGATGTCGTACTTGATGCACTCGTTGCCGAGATACAGGGTCGGCCTTTGCGCAGTCAGGAGCCCGTCGACGATGCGCGCGATGTGTTCGGGAGACGGCGATACTTCGCCGTCCACCCGCGACCGCGATCGCGGCACGATCTCGACCTCGCCGACTCTCTGCTCCCATAGATCCTTGGAGAAGGTCACGAAGGTCGGACCACCCGGCGGCGCTTCCGCCAGCAGGAATGCGCGCCGCAGAACCTCGGGGATCGTTCCCACGCTCATGACATCCCAGGTCCATTGCGCGTAATCGCGCGGCATCTCGGCGAGATTCGGCGATTCGAGGAACCCCAGGTGGCCACGAAAGTTGGTGGACTGGCGGCCCGCGGTCACCACGACCGGTATCCGGTCGCGATAACTGGAGGCGATCTGGCCCAGCGCGTACGCCACCCCCGCAACCGAATGCAAATTGACGATCGATGTATCGCCGGTCGAGCGCGAGTAGCCATCCGCCATTGCCATCGCAGCATTCTCGTGCAGGCAGGTCGTGTACTTGAGCTTTGGCCTGTCGACCAGCGCGTCGAGCAGGCCGACCTCTTCCGAGCCCGCGAGACCGAACATGTACGGCACGTTCCAGTCGAGCAGGAATTCCACCATCAGCTCGCCGCCGGTCATGTTACGCACGACACGTGCTTTTTCCGGCGCATAGCGATCACCGGCGATGGCGGCCCCGTCGCTGGCCTCGAGACTGTTGGCTATCGTGCCGGCGCCGGCCAGAGAAACACCAGCCTGCACGAGGCGATTAATGAAGGTTCTTCTGCCGATCTTCCGGTCGAGAAATTGCTTGGATAATTCGTACATGGCTTATTCCTGACTCCACGCGCATCAACGGGTTTCCTGACCGGTCGGCCGTGATTGCATTCTGAGTGATCCGGGGCTATACCGATCCCACCAGCACGAGTACCAGGAACAGGCGGCAGTAAGGCCCGGTCTTTTAGTCTATGAGTCCCGCATCATTCGACGATTCTACACTGCGCGCCTGTCCTGTTGTGACCTCGACCCTGAATTACCTCGGCGCCATGGATGTTCTCCCGGTCTTCTATGCACAGCGACGCGAGCGGGACAACCTCGTCCTCGAACCGTACGACGTCGACATTTACGACGCCCGCGGACTCAAGGACTCGCCGTCCCTCGAGACGAACGGATTCATGCTGGTTTCTCACGCAACCGCTGTGCGCGATTTCACGGACACGGCTAACGCGCAGGAGATTTACCGGCACGAAATCGAATCACTGCTGCAGTCGCTCACCGGCGCGCGTAAAGTGGTCGTCATGCACACGGTGCTTCGCTGGAGCGAACGCGCCGGCGACAAGAGTTCGTTCGTCAATTCGCATCCCGCGCGTTTCGTACACACCGATTACAGCCGCCAGTCATTTGACGAGTTCGCGCGCCTGCAACTCACCGACGAGGAAGA
This sequence comes from Woeseiaceae bacterium, assembly GCA_041598995.1. GTDB lineage: Bacteria > Pseudomonadota > Gammaproteobacteria > Steroidobacterales > Woeseiaceae > SZUA-117. Next base: position 48,416 of record JBFHXJ010000003.1, read on the forward strand.
TACCGGTGCCCTGCTGTCGCGGCGTTACGTCGCCTACAACATCTGGCGCGTGCTCACTCCACCGCCGCAGGACGTGCCGCTCGCCGTGTGTGATGCGCGGACCGCGAGCCCCGACGACGTGACCGTCGGCGAGGCGGTCATCGATGCGCCAAACGAGCCCGAGCGCCGTTTCGGCTCGTCGCTTTATCATGCCAATCCACGCCATCGCTGGTTCTGGTTCTCGGACATGCGGCCCGATGAGGCGTTGGTTTTCAAGGCATTCGATTCGGATCGCGACCGCGTCCAGGGATGCCCGCACAGCGGTTTCGATCACCCGGCCTGCCCGGCCGACGCGCCGCCAAGGGCAAGCGCAGAAATCCGGGCGTTCGCGTTCTATTAGAAGCAATGATTGCGGCTGTAGGGGCGGCTCCTACATTAGCGCCTTCGGCGCAAGCCAGTGAGCGGCCAGGAGAAGCAGCAGCGTCGTCGTGACCACCCCGATAGCCACGGAGACCGACAATGCGGCGGCGGCCTGTTGCGTGTCGAGTTTGCCGATCGATGCGAGCGGCACGGAATTGAACCCTATCGGTGACGCCGCGGCGACCGCCACGACGGCGGCGGTCATTCCCTCGAAGCCGAATATCCAGACAATGAGCAATCCCGCGACCAGACCTGCGAGCATGCGCAGCAGAACCGTGGCGACCGTCAGGTGGCCGGTAATGCCGGCTAATGAAAAGGAAATGCCAACGGCAACGAGTACGAGCGGAATCGTCGTCGAGCCGAGCGGCGACAGCACGTTTTGCACAACCGCGGGCACAGCGATCTCGAGTGCATTTGCGATCAGCGCGGCGGCGACCGCCAGGAATATCGGCGCGCGGACTGTCTTGAATAAATACGACGGCACCGACTCCGCGCGCGTCTTGCCGAAGTACCGTGATATCGAATAGGCGATCGTGCCGACGAATATGGCGTTGCCGAGATCGAAGAGTATCGCGTCCGCCAATGCGGCCTGTCCCAGGACCGAGAGGATGAACGGAAACGAAAACAACATGTTCGTGATACCCGCGCCGAGAACGACTGCGCCGGCGCGGTGATTGTCGAGCTTCTTCAGTCGCACGTAGACAATAGCCGCCGAGGCACAGACGAGATTGACCGTAATTCCCGCCGCCGGCAGGAGAATCGTCCGGCGACTCAGCTCCGCATCGGCGATCGATAGAAAAACCAGCGCCGGCAGGGTCACGTAGAATACGAGGCGAAACAGGAATGTTGCCTGCTCGCGTTCCGCGAGTCCGAGAGATCGCAGCAGGAAACCGATCAAGAAGTAGACGAAAATTGGCAGCAGTGTTTCAAACGGCATACGCAATTATAGTTGCAGATTGTCCGAGCCAGGCTTCCTCATCGCGTCGGAGAAGAGATGAAAACCTATATTTGGAAACGTACCGTCATGTTTGCCCATTGTGACGTGGCGGGCACCGTGTTCTATCCGTATTTCTATGCCTGGTTCGATCAAAGCACCGAAGAACTGTTCCGGAAAAACGATCTCTCCTATGCCGATCTGAAACGGCAATTCGGCGTCGTCGGCATGCCGCTGGTCGAGAGCGGCGCGCGATACCTCAACGCCTGCCGCCTCGGGGACAATGTCGAAATTTCCACCTGGGTGGACGAATGGGCTCGCAAGACTTTTCTCGTGAAACATCAGATCAGCCACGACGACGGTCGTGTCGCCGTTGAGGGTTACGAACGGCGGGTCTGGGCCGTCACGGACGATACCAGTCCGAACGGCATTCGCGCGATCGAGATCCCGCAAACAGCAATCGACAGGCTGAATTCATGACGAAGGCGCAGCGCGTTATTCTCCAGCCGAATCTACGGCACAGCGAGGGTCTGTCTGCTGCAGTTCGAGGATGCGTTCGGCCGTCAGCGGTACCGGATCGCAACCGTGGTCCTTCTCGCAAATCAGATCCCATTCCGGCCTTGCCCTGACATGGCAGGCGAAGCAATTGCCGCCGAAGCGGTTCACGACATCGACGAAACCGCGGTTCCGGATCACACTGCCGTCCTCGGAGACGTCGAGCTCGAAGAATTCCCAATCCCGGGTGGCCGCGTTCCATCCCTCGCCGTGCTTCACCATGACCTCGGTCGGGACGAGTTGCACCACCGAACCGGGTGGGTACTTTCCGCCGCTCTCCGAGTTGGCCACTTCGAGCGTCCCCTCCAGATCGCCGAGCACATTGTCGACATAGAAATGTCGCACGGGCGTCATGTCGGTGATGCAGCCGAAGGATTTCTCCGTTATCTCGAGCGCCATTGCTGATTTTTCCTTGTTGGGGTCCTGCGCGATCGTCTGCATGGCAAGCAATGTGCCGACAACGGCTGCGACTGCAATTGTTGTATTTCTCATTCTTTTTCCTCATACATTCGAGTAGTCGGCGATGCTGCCGCCACTCTCCTCGAGCTCCAGCAACAGCTTCGACGGCTGCCAGTATTGCGGGTCGAGCGACTTCGCGAATGATGCAATCCGTGCACAGACCATGTCGAGTCCGATGCTGTCAGCATAAAACATCGGTCCGCCGCGATGTCTCGGGAAGCCGTATCCCGAGGTATAGACGACGTCGACATCCGCGGCGCGCAGCGCGACCTTTTCTTCGAGCACTTTCGCGCCTTCGTTGATGAGCGCGCAAAGGCACCGATCCCTGATCTCGTCGTCCGGAATATCGCGCCGTTTGATGCCCAGTTTCTCCGCTTCCTTTGCGAACATCTCGAGCGCCTCCGGGTTGTCGAGCCGTTCGCGCGATCCCTTCTCGTAACGATAGAATCCCTGTCCGGTCTTCTGGCCCAGGTAGCCCCGCTCCACCAGCATCGCCGAGGCACGGTAGAAACCCGGATCGTCCGGCAAAAACGCCTTGCGTTCTTCGCGCACCTTGTAACCGACGTCGATACCCGCCATGTCGAAAACGGCGAGGATGCCCATCGCCATGCCGAAGCGTTCGAGCACCGCGTCGATTTGCCGCGGTGTCGCGCCTTCCAGGAGCATGTGCTCCGCCTCGCGCCCGTACGGATCCATCATGCGGTTGCCGATGAAACCGTACTCGTTCGCCGACAGCACACCGACCTTGCGCAGGCGCCCGGCGAGTTTCATCGACGTCGCGATGATCTCGTCCGACGTATCATCCGTGCGCACGACCTCCAACAGGCGCATCACCTGGGCCGGGCTGAAGAAGTGCAGGCCGACGACATCTTTCGGCCGCTCCGTTGCCCTCGCAATCTCCGCGACATCGAGGGTCGAGGTATTCGTCGCCAGAATTGCGCCCGCCTTGCAGGTGTCGTCGAGCTTTACGAAGATCTCTTGTTTCAGCGTCATCTTCTCGAACACCGCCTCGATGACGACGTCAGCCGAAGCGATGTCCGCGTAATCCGTGGAACCCGATATCGAGGCCATGCGCTCTGCCACGGCTTCGTCGGTCATCCGGCCTTTTTTGACGCGGCGCCCGTACTCGGCGCGGATGTCGTCGAGGGCGGCATCGACGGCCGATTGATCGAGGTCGAGGATGGTTACGGGTATGCCCGCGTTGGCGAAGGCCATCGCGATACCGCGGCCCATCGTTCCCGCGCCGATGATGCCGCCGGATGCGATATCCCGGGCCAGCCCCGGGTCGATGCCGGGAATCTTCGCCGTCTGACGTTCGGCGAAGAAGAGCCGCATCATCGCTTGCGCCTCGGTCGTCTGTAAGGACGCGTCGCTGATTTCCTTTTCGCGCCTAAGACCTTCGTCGAATGGCAGGTCGATCGCCGCCTCCACCGCGTCGATATCCATGCACGGCACCTGCCTGTCCGGCATCTGCGCCCCGATCCGTGCTCGTTCCTCGCGCAGGTAGGCGTCGATGGCCTCATCGCGCTGCAACTCGACGTCGCAGGCACGCCGCGGCCCCTTGCCGTCTTCAATGAGTTCGTTCGCGAAATTCACGGCAAAATCGCGAAGGTCGCCATCGGTCAGCGCGTCGACGAGACCCAACGACTTCGCGTCCGCGGCATCGAGCGGACGGCCGGACAGGATCATCTTCAGCGCTTCCTCGACGCCGATGATCCTTGGCAGCCGCTGGGTGCCGCCAGCGCCGGGCACGATGCCGAGATTGATCTCCGGAAAACCGATTCTCGCGCTCTGTACCGCGACGCGGTAGTGACAGGCGAGCGCAGCCTCGACCCCGCCGCCCAACGCGGTGCCGTGCAAAGCGGCGACCACGGGCTTTTCCATCGCCTCGATCTCACCGAACAACTCGTGGTAGCTGGTATCGCCGATCGCGTCGTCCAGTTCCGCGATATCGGCGCCGGCGATAAACGTCTTGCCGGCACACATGAGTACGATCGCCCTGATCGAATCGTCGGATGCGGCTTTTCTGAAAGAGTCCTGCATACCTGAGCGGACTGATTCGGACAAGGCATTGACCGGCGGACTGTCGATGATGATCAGCCCGATTCGGTCCGATTTTTCGAGGCGCACAACTTCGCTCATTAAAACTCCATGATCAACAGGGAATTCGACTGATAAACACCGGAAGTGCCGTCCGACGTCATGTTCAAGGCCGGAATTGCCGATCTCGCACGAACACACGAGTCCATGGTGAATTGTACTGGGCACTGCCGTCGAGACTCGACTGTCGGTCCAGAATTCATCTATCGACAATGAAATGCCATCAGTTACGATACAACGGCAAATAAGGATCCGATAGAGACAGCCATGCGAAGCGTCCGAACTTTTTTCTCCTGCGCCGCCTTTTCCTTGCCGGTGCTCCTGCTGAGTCCGCAAGCAGAAGCAGCCGACAATATTGCCGTGAGCGGCAACGTCGTCGACTTGAACGGCAGACCGTTAATCAAGGCGCAGGTGTCGATCGAAACCGCGGAGTCCCATGCCGGGGCGGACGTGATCACGGTTTTTGCCGGCAATGGCGGTGGATTCTCTTTTCCGGAGAACATCACTGTCGATGGAGACATCGAATCGGCATTGAGTGCCCGCGTACTCGGCTACAGGCAGCTCGAAGTCCTGGCGACACCTGGCGGTGACGGCAACACCACGGCGACGATCGTCATGCAGAAGACGGCCAATCAGGCAAACATTGCGCCTGCATCGGCGTGGCTTTCCGGCATCACCGATCGCGAGGAGAAGGCCAAATTCGTGCTGAACTGTGTCGGGTGTCACCAGGTCCCGTCACAGGAGGTGCGGGCCTACGCGTCGCTGATCCATGAGGTAGACGTCGCCGATCCTGCAAGTGTGCGCGAGCAGAGCTGGTTGTCCATCGTACGCTATATGAATTACCTGTCGGGATGGGAATTCGGACGCGCCGTCGGGCCGCCCGAGGCCGAACACGCCTATGCCGTCGGTCCGGGCGAAGACATCGCGGCAACAATGGCTTCTCATTTTACTGATGCCATGGACGAACTGTCCGGCTACGACTACGGCGCGCCACTGATCGTCACGCCCGAGACCGTTATTCGCGAATTCTGGGTGAAGGAAAAAAACGCCATCCGCGAAGCGATGATGCTCGGTTCGCCGCAGACGTTATGGGTTGCAGACGTGTCGACGAATCGCATGTACGCGATCGATGTCGCAACGGGTCAGCAGGAATATCACAACGTGCCGTTCGACGGCGTCTCCGGTCCGCATTCCCTGCATCGCGGCGCGGACGGTTCGCTCTGGATCACGCCTTTCTTCCCCAGCGTGATTGCACGCCTGGATCCTGTCGAGGCGAGCTGGCGTACCTGGCCTACCGTGACCAACGACGGCGTGGACATAGGCATCCATGACTTGAGTTTCGGCTACAAGCATGAATTGCTCTCGGACGCGGACGGGCTCGTCTGGTATTCAGACATCCGCAATAACGCGGTCGGCTACTTCGATCCGCGAAATGGCGACGCCGAGATATTTCACGCACCCGAAATAGCCGGCAGGCCCGGCAGCGGCGCGTTGTTATACGGGCTCATCATGACGGCCGATCGCAAGCACGTCTGGTTCAGCCAGCTCGGCATCGGCAGTTTCGGTAATTTCAACGTCGAGACGCGCGAATTCGAAACCAGGGTGACCTTGCCGATGGCGGATTCCGGCCCGCGCCGCCTGACGATTTCCGACGACGACATCATGTACGTGCCGCTTTTCGGTTCGGGCCAGCTCATGGAGTACGACACCAAGGCCAGGAAACAACTCGGCATGTATGACCTGCCGGACACGGGCAGCGCGCCCTACGCCGTCACCTGGGATCCGGTGCGCAAGGTCGTGTGGGTCGCGACGTCGAATGCGGACGTGATTTACCGCTTCGATCCGGAGACGCGTTCCTTCGGCGTCATACCGATGCCGCGGGCCGGAGCATATCTGCGCATGATCGACATCGATCCCGAAAGCGGCGTTCTGGTGACCTCTTACGCCAACATCGTCGAATTCGTAGAGGGGCCGAGGATGGCGCTGATCATCGATCCGGGCGATGGCGCGTACGGCGATGCGATGGCTGGAGCATCACGATGAGGTTTCGTCTGCTGACACTCTTGTTGATCGGCTTGCCCGGTTTGCTCTGCGCCCAGGAAAAAGACGGCGAGACCCTCGCCGAAGAGAGGCGCTGCGTTGCCTGCCACGATGTCACGAAGACGCTGCTCGGTCCATCCTACAGGGCAATCGCTGCGCGCCACGCGGCGAACAGGGAGATCATGGTCGAGGTGCTTGCGCAAAAGATCATCGTCGGCGGCGCCGGTAACTGGGGCGTCGTGCCCATGGTGGCCAATGAACACGTGAGCCTCGAAGAGGCGCGCACCATTTCACGCTGGATCCTCGATATGCTCTAGACTTACACCCTGTGTAAGCCCGCTACGCTGGGTCCCGTTCGGGGGGCCATTGCCCACCGCCAATGCGAATATCCTCGCATTCATACGGCCAGGAGTGGGCAGCTTCCCGCGTGACCTTCGCTCCAGGCCTTGTTTTCCGCCCTTTCCATCACCATTGGGGATATTTCCCATTTAGTGCGATAAGCAGGAAACAACTTGATTAGTCGCTGAATCCTTCGCGGGCGCGGCTGTTGTCGATCTCGATCGGTTTTCCCGTCACGGGATGGCTGTAGTGAAACGGCACGATGTCCGTGGCCGGCCACAGCCTCGGTGGCGGATCGATGAGCTCGTCCGGCCCGGTCGGATCGTCCGGATAGAGCGTTCTTGCCATCGGGATGAAATCGATCGGCGTCTTGGCCCAGCCATCGGCGAAGCTGCCGTGCCAGAAGGGAAAGTAGCCGAGCCGGCTGATCTTCCACACGCCGTCTTCGCGAACGTAGCGGTTCTCGTAGATACCGCCCTCGAACCACTGCCGTTGTTCGCCTTTGGCCGTCTCGTGCAGCCCCGCCTGCATCAGCGAGCGACCGCGGACGGCGGCCGTCTTGCGGTCCGGTGCAACATCGACAACCATCTGCAGTTGCGGGTGATCGAGCAGCCAACCGTAGCGCGGCCCGTTGTGATCCTCGGTAAAGCGCTTGCGAAAGCGGTCGATGTACAGGCGCCTTACGCCAGCCTTGCCTTTGTAAATGCCGCCGAGAAACCAAACCTCTCCGTCATCCGCAAAAAGGTCGACGACTTCGTTGTATTGCGACTTGTCGATGAAATACCCATAGATGTATTGCAGACGACGTATCGCATGTATTTCCTGTTGAATGCCGAGCTTGTGCTCGAGTGATTCGATGCGTTGCTTAAGGTCTGCGATTTCCGCATTGTCAGACATGCTGCTCTCTCTTGACGTTGAATATTGAGGTGGCGCGAGACTTGCCAATGATCGCCTATAAGCTGTAATCGGCGCGTTTCTCGGCGAAGCGGATGAAATAGTCGAGCGAATCAGGGTTTGCCATCACGTTGCGGTTGGCGGCCTTTTCCTCGGGTACGCCCATCAGGATCTTTCTGACCGGTACTTCCATCTTCTTCCCGGTCAAGGTGTAGGGGATCTCCTCGACCTGGTAGATCTTTTCCGGCACATGGCGTGGCGAATATTTTTCCCGAAGGGTCTGCCGAATTTTCTTGTCGATATCATCGTTGAGGTCGAGGCCGTTCGACAGCTTGACGAACATCGGCATAAAGAACTTGCCGCCGGGCAGGTCGAGGTTCACGATGAGCGCATCGTCCACCTCATCCAAAAGCTCCATGCAGCGATAGATTTCAGCGGTGCCGATGCGAATGCCAAAACGGTTCAGGGTGGAATCCGAGCGGCCGAGGACGAAGCACGCGCCCCGCTCATTGATCATGAAGAAATCCCCCTGGCGCCAGATGCCGGGATACATGTCGAAATAGGTTTCCTTGTAGCGGGCGTCGTCCTCGTCTCCCCAGAAGCAGACCGGCATCGACGGCATCGGCTGCTTGATGACCATCTCGCCGACTTCGTTGACCAGCGAGTTTCCGTTGTCGTCGAAAGCGTCGGCGTCGACACCCATGTGGATGCCCTGGATTTCGCCGGCATAAACCGGGTCACCGGGAACGCCGCCGACGAAGCCGGAGCAGACATCCGTGCCGCCGCTTCCCGGCAGTAGCCACAGGTCATCCTTGACATTGTCATAGAACCACGCCATGCACTCGGCGGACACAGGCGAACCAGCGAGCATGATGGACTTCAACTCCGACAGTTCAAACAGATCGCGCGGTACGATACCGGCCTGCTGTTGCATCTGCACAAAGGTCGGACTCGCGCCGAATAATGTCGCTTTGCTTTCTTCTGCCAGTTTCCACAGCACTTTTCCGTCAGGAAAGTTGGGGTTGCCGTCGTACAGGACCGGCACGACGTCCACGAGCATCGAGCTGACCAGGAAATTCCACATCATCCAGCCCGAGGTCGTGAAAAAGAACAAGCGTTCGCCCGGCTTGAGATCGAAGTGCAGGCAGCTCAGTTTCAACTGTTCGATCAGGATGCCGCCGTGACTGTGCACGATGGCTTTCGGCAGGCCTGTCGTCCCGGACGAAAACAGGATCCACAGCGGATGCGCGAACGGCAGCTGCGTGAATTCCATATCGGTGCCTGCGTTCTTCCCGGATTCAATCAGCGCGTTCCACGATGTCGCCCCGTCGATCGGCACCTCTGTCTGCTGCTTGTCGAGTTTGGGCACGAACACGATGGATTCGACGGACGGTAATCCCTCGAGCAAGGTGCGGATCTGATCGAGCCGCACATAGGGTTTTCCACCGTAACGATAGCCGTCGACGCAGAAAAAGAATCGCGGCTCGAGCTGGGCGAATCGATCGAGCACGCTCGGCGTCCCGAGGTCCGGGGAGCAGGCCGTCCAGATGCCGCCCGCGCTCGCCGTCGCGAGCATCGCGATGACGGCCTCCGGCGAATTGGTGAGATACGCGGCGACCCTGTCGCCCGGCCGGATGCCCCGGTCTCGCAGCCAGCGGGCAAGTTTTGCGACTTTTTCGGTCAGTTCGCCCCAGCTCATGGCGGCGAGGTCGCTGTCCTCGCTTGCGTAGACGAGCGCCGTGTCTCCGGCATTTCGATTGCGGAATATGTGCTCGGCGTAATTCAGTTTCGCGCCCGGAAACCATTCCGCGCCGGGCATTTCGCGCTTGCGGAGCACGCATTCATAAGGGCTCGAGGACTTAATCTCGAAGTACTCCCAGATCGCCTCCCAGAAGTCCTCGAGATGTTCGACGGACCAGTGCTGCAGGCTGCGGTAATCACCGAACTCGAGCTTCCTGGTCCGGCCGAGCCAGCCGGTGAAGGCAGTGATATTGAGGTTTTCGAGGCGTTCCTTCCCCGGCTCCCACAGGAGTTGGCCCACGTCTACCATTGCGTTAATGCTCCGAAATTCTTGTCATTCTGTTCAGAAGCGGACGCGTCTGCGGTCCACTGGCATAAACTAACATATGAGATCGAGTCCGCATCATGAGTCCGGTCGCCCTGCTCATGATTTTTGCCGCGCATTGCTGGCGGTGCTGCATGATCGATATCTATAATCGAACGGCAACAAGAGCCGGTACCTCCGGCCGGAGCAACCAAGATGAGCAACAGCAAGAAGGGCCGCCCGTTTCCACTGGCTTCCGAAATCGAGGATATTCCCGGCACTGAAGGCTGGGAGGACATGTATCCCTATTACACACGCAGGCAGCCGGGCGACGACGAGATTTTCTGGTTTTACAACTCCATGCATTTCCCGGAACCGATGCCGGCTTTCGATGCCATCACAGCCGAAGTGCCATACACGGCGATGGGTGCCAACACGACTCGCGTGTTTGCATTCCCGGCGACGCTCGGTGTCGAGTACCGCATCATCAACGGCAGGGTTTACATCACCGCTCATGCGGTTACGGACCCGGATGAGATCGCACGTCGCACTGAGATTTTCAACAAGAGGGCCGGCCATTACTTCGAGAACTGGGACAAGCTTTACGAGCAGTGGCACAAGAAGATGCTGGCGCTGATCGAAAATATCGATGCGGTCGAGATCCCGCAGCTCACGGAATTCGAAGACGAATCCGCAATCCTCGAGGGCCGCGGTATCGCGCAGAATCACTTTGTCCGTGAGGCCTATCACCGCTGCATAAACCTGTTTTCGGTCATGTGGCATCACCACTTTGAATTACTGATGCTCGGTTACGGCGCCTATCTCGTGTTCTTCCAGTTCTGCAAGAAGGCGTTCCCGGAGATCCCCGATCAGATGGTTGCGCGCATGGTCGCCGGCATCGACATCCTGATGTTCCAGGCCGACGACAAGCTGAAGCTGCTCGCACAGACTGCCGTCGATCTCGGCCTCGGCGGCCATTTCGTCGACGGCGCCGATCCGGAGGATGTGATACGGGCAATCGAGGCCGCCGGCGAGCCAGGTTCCAAGTGGATCGCCGCCTTCGACAAGATCCGCCATCCCTGGTTTAACGTGTCCGTAGGCGACGGTTTCTACCATTACCATCGCAGCTGGGACGATGATCGCACCGTGCCGTTTTCCGCTATCTCGCATTTGGTGAAGCGTATCGAATCCGGCGAGGACATCGTGCGCAGAACGGAGGCGTTACGCGAAGAACGCAAGCGCATCAGCGACGAATACCGGGAATTACTGCAAACGGATGAGGAGAAAGCCGCGTTCGACCAGATGCTCGGTCTGTGCCATCACGTGTTCCCCTACGTCGAGGACCACAAGTTCTATTGCGAACACTGGTTCACGACGCGCTTCTTCGCCAAGATGCGCGAATTCGGCGACCTGCTCGTCAAGTGCGAAATCCTGCAAGATCGGGAAGACATATTTCAACTGAATCGCTCCGAAGTCGAAGACGCATTGTTGGACGCGATGCTTGCCTGGGCGGCCGGTTCGAAACCGGTCGGTGCCGCTCGCTGGCAGCCACTGATCGCAAAACGGCGCGACATTCTCGCGAAGTTCGCCGAATGGGATCCACCGGTCGCGATCGGGCCGATGCCCGAGCATCTCGAGGATCCGGCGGTGCAGATGCTATGGGGAATTACGTCGGAGACGCTGGATCTGTGGTCGCTGCCGCCTGACGAGGTCAGCGCGAAGGAACTGCATGGATTCGCGGCGTCGCCGGGTGTGGTCGAGGGTATCGCGAGAGTCCTGAAAAATGTCAACGACATCGGCCAGGTGCGTGAAGGCGACATCCTGGTATCGCCGGTTACGACGCCGAGCTGGGGGCCCGTGTTTCCGAAGATCAAGGCGGCGGTGTCGGACATCGGCGGCACCATGTCGCACGCCGCGATCGTCGCCCGGGAATACGGCATGCCGGCCGTCGTCGGCACCGGCAGAGCGACGAAGCAGATTACTTCCGGCCAACGGATACGCGTCGATGGCGACAACGGCATCGTCACCATTCTGGACTGACAGGAGTGGCGAGTGACGCAGCCGGACCGTTCATACGTTTGTCCCATTGCCGAGCTGTCGCTGTCCGACCGTCCACTCGTGGGTGGCAAGAGTGCGAGCCTGGGTGAGCTGACGCGAGCCGGGGTCAGGGTGCCACAGGGTTTCGTGGTCATGACGCCGGCGTTCGAGACATTCCTTCGCGACACCGGCATCGGTCCGGACATCAGGCAGCAGGTTGCCGCGCTGGATCTCGACGACGCCGCCAAGGTCGCCGTGGCCAGCCAGCGCTTGCGCGAGCAGATCGTCGCGAAGGCGGTACCTCCTGATATCGCCAAGGAGATTACCGGCCGTTATCGCGAAATGTCCCTGAACGGTGCCGGCTGCCCGGTCGCGGTGCGCTCCAGCGCTACCTGCGAGGATTCAGAATCCGCGAGTTTCGCCGGCTTGCAGGACACGTATCTGTGGGTGCGCGGCGAGGAGGAGCTCGTGGAACGGGTGCGCGCGTGCTGGGCGAGCCTGTACAACAGTGAATCGATCACCTACCGGCGGCGGCTCGATTTGCCGGAAGAGCAGATTGCGATGGCCGTCGTCGTGCAGGAGATGGTAGATGCCATCTGTGCCGGTGTCATGTTTACGCGCAGCCCGACGACGGGCGACAGATCCGTTGTCGTCATCGAGGGATGCTGGGGATTGGGATCGAGTCTCGTGAGTGGCGAGGTGACGCCGGACCGATTCATAGTAAACAAAGTCACCGGCGAAGTTGTCAGGCGTGACATTTCCGACAAGTCGGTCGAACACGTGGTCGACCCCTCGGGAAGCGGCGTACGCGAGCAGGCGGTTGACGATGAGCGGCGACGCGCATCCTGTCTGTTGGATGAGACGATCAGCGAGCTATGGCAGATCGCAAGGACGGTCGAACGGCATTACGGCACCGCGCAGGATATCGAGTGGGCGGTGTTCAGGGACACTGAAACAGAAGAGAAAATCGTCAGCGTGTTACAGAGTCGCCCGGAGACCGTGTGGTCTGCTCGAGAGACCGAACCGGCGGCGAAGCCCGCTGCCAAAGCATTCGATCACGTTATCGACCTTTTGAGTGCAAAGAAGAGGCGGACGTGAATCTCACGGAAAAGGATGTGCAGGAAATCCTAAAACTCCTGGACGACTCCGGATACGACGAGCTGAAACTGGAAACCGACGGTTTCAAAATCACCCTGCGCCAATCTGCCGGCAGCGCGTGGCGACAGGATAACGAGCAGGCGGAAGTGGCTCTGCAGGCGACAACGGCCAGTGAAGAGCCGACGGTTGCCGGCGCGAGCCGGCGGCAAAGCTCGACCGGCGGGCAGGTGCGCGATATTTGTCCCCCGCTCCCTGGTACCTTTTACCGTGCGCCGAGTCCGGGCGCTGCGCCGTTCGTCGACGTCGGTAGTGCGGTCCAGGAAGATACGGTCGTCGCACTGGTCGAAACCATGAAGCTGATGAATTCCGTCATGGCGGGATGCAAAGGCGAGGTCATCGAGATCTGCCAGGAAAACGGCGCACTGATCGAGGCGAATGACGTGTTGCTGCGCATTCGGGAGGCCTAGGTTCGAATTATGACGCACATCAAACTCGTCGACGTATCGTTTCGCGATGGCAACCAGAGCCTGTGGGGTGCGACCGGTCTCAATACGGCGCAGATGTTATCGATAGCCCCGGTCATGGCGAACGCAGGCTTTCGCGCCGTCGACTTTACCTCCAGTACCCACATGGGCATTGCCGTGCGGAATTTCCGCGAGGACCCGTGGCAATGCATTCGCCTGATGAAGAAAGCAATACCGGATACGCCACTGCAATTCATCGGTACAGGTTTCCGTTTCATTTCCTGGGAGACCGCAGGCCCGGATTTCATGCGGCTCGTCTACCGGCGGCTGATGGTGAATGGCATCTCGCGCTTTATCGTGCTCGATCCGATGCACGACATGGATGCCCTGTTACGGGTCGCCCGCATCATTCGCGAGGAAGGTGACGCCGAGGTAATGGCTGCGCTGACGTATACGCTGAGCGAAGTACACGATGATAATTTCTACGCATCGATTGCGGCGCGGGTTGCGGCTTCCCCGGATGTCGACGTCGCCTATCTCAAGGATCCGTCCGGATTGCTGACGCCCGAGCGCGCACGCACACTCATTCCCGCGATCCAGAAGGCGATGAACGGTAAGCCGCTCGAGTTGCACGCACACTGCACGATCGGACTCGCGCCGATGACTTACATGGTCGCCGCGGAGCTCGGGATCGATTGCCTGCATACGGGGGCCGGCCCGCTTGGCAGCGGCACCTCGCTGCCGGAGGCCGGGCGAACTGTCGCCAACCTGCGCGAGGCGGGTCACACGGTCGACATCGACGACGAGGCATTGAGGAAGATCTGCGATTATTTTGAGCGTCTCGCCGACGCCGAAGGACTGCCCAAAGGCGCGCCTCGCGAATACGACGCGGCATTTCTCCGTCACCAGATTGCGGGTGGCGTCATGACCACGTTGAAGCGCCAGCTTGCCGAGCTCGGCCTCGAGAGCAAATTGCCGGCGGTTATACAGGAAGTGGAACAGGTGCGCGCCGAGCTCGGTTATCCGATCATGGTTACCCCTTTTCCGCAAATCGTCTGCGCCCAGGCATTCGCCAACGTGATTGCGGGCGAACGCTACGAGCAAATCCCGGACCAGGTGATTCGTTACGCTCTCGGCCGCTTCGGTCGGCCGACTGCGCCGATCGACCCGAACGTCAAGGACCGTATACTGTCGCAGCCGCGCACCAGGACGATTACGGCCGAACCGCCTGCGATGATCTTGAAAGACCTGCGCAAGAAACATCCTGGCGTAAAGTCCGACGACGAGTTTCTGCTGCGGGCGGTCATGCCGGCTGCGGATGTCGACGCTATGATCAAAGCAGGCGACGTCGAGACCCATTACAATCCGGATGCGCGACCGCTCATCCAACTGCTTAAAGGCCTCCGCGATCGTCCGGCAAAGTCCGAGCTCATCATTGAAAAGCCCGGTTTCCGGCTGGAATTGCGCAAAAACAGAAGGCGCGCTGCTGCCGAAGTCGCTGCGACGCGAGGTTGAGCGCGACGTGACTGCGCAACAGACGATGGCGAGCTTGAAAGCCGCGCGCGGTTTCCTGTTCGACCTCGACGGCACGCTGGTCCTCGGCGACCGGCACAACAAGCGTCTTGAATGTCTGCCGGGCGCGGCCGAATTGCTGCGCCTCCTGGACGCTCGCGGCATTCCCTTCGGCGCCTTGACCAACGGCACGGTCAGGCCGCCGGCGGCCTACTGCGTCAAGCTTGAAAGGGCCGGATTGAGAATTCCCGTTGAAAGGATCATGACGCCGGCGACGGTGGCGGCCGATTATTTTTGCGGCCGAGGCTTCGAGACCATCCTCGTGCTCGGCGTCGAAGGCGTCTGGAAGCCGCTCGCCGATGCCGGGCTGGAAGTCATCAGGCCTTTGGACGGCTGCGATCCCGAAACGGCGGACGCGGTCTTCGTCGGCTGGTATCGCGAAATTCACATGGATGAAATCGAGGCAGCGTGTAAGGCAGTGTGGAACGGAGCCGGACACTTCGCCGCATCGCTCGTACCGTTCTTCGCAACGAGATCGGGACGCGCGCTCGGCAGCTCGCGTGCCATCTGCGCCATGATTACGAGCATCACCGGACGCCGCGCGACCGCGCTGGGCAAGCCGTCGCCGCATGCGCTCAGAAGTGCTGCCAGGCGCCTGCTTTGCAAACCTTCGGAACTGGTCGTCGTGGGCGACCAGCCGGAACTCGAGGTCAGGATGGCGTTAGCAGGCGGCGCGCTCGCGGTGCTCGTCCACACCGGCATCGCTGTGTCTGATGATGCGATCGAATCGCAATACACGCCCGATCTTTCCCTGACCGGCGTTGCGGACCTGCTGAAGCTGCTCGATTAGCGCGCAATCAGCTCAACCTGCCATGCCCGGGACCACTATCACTTTACTTCCGGACACCCGGATCTATAATTATCAAACCGAACGGTTCGGTAAGGCTGGGGGGACCATAGCGTCCGTCCACGCGGGTCATCTGGAGCGCATTGCCGCGGGACGGAGGATTTGTTAGCCGACAGTTCGGAAAACCGAAACTGCGTTGCCACGACGATACCGGCAATGCACGGCCTGTGTCCCCCGTCGGCGCGGCTTCCAAAGTGCCGCGACTTTTCCGGCTTTGGCTAAAGGGGGACTTCAGTCATGTCATTTCAGATTGTTCCAACGGACAGGGTCCTGTCCGCGATCATCCTTGCCGGCTCCATTGCGGCAGCGGCCCTCACTGCACCGGGAACAGTGCTGGCGCAGGAAGAGGAGGGCGTGCTCGAGGAGATCATCGTTACCGCGACGTTCCGCGAGACGCGACTTCAGGAAACGCCGATCGCTATCACGGCCGTGACTGGCGACATGCTCGACATGCGCAGCCAGACGAATATCTACGAGGTCGCGAATCAGGCACCGAACGTGACGTTGAAACCCGGCGGAATCGAAAAAGGCCCGATGATCATCGGTTTCATCCGCGGAGTCGGACAGACGGATTTCAACTACGCGACCGAACCCGGCATCGGCATCTATGTCGACGACGTCGTCTACACGAGCCTGACAGGCTCACTGATCGAGCTGCTGGATATCGATCGCGTCGAGATCGCGCGCGGGCCGCAGGGCACGCTCGCCGGCCGTAACGCGATCGGGGGCACAGTGAAGCTGATCACGCGCAAGCCGGGTGAGGGCGGCAACGCCTACGCGGCGCTCACCATGGGCAACTACGATCGTCTGGATGTCCGCGCGGCCAGCGATATTACAATTGCAGAGGACAAACTGTACGCGCGCGTTTCGGGCGCATCGCGATCGCGCAATGGCTATGTCACGCGCCTCGACTACAAGTGCATGCATCCGAGTTCGCCGATTCCCACATACAGTACCGGCCTCCTAAGCAATTGTGTGTTGGGAACCGAAGGCGGAATTTCCTATACGGCGGGCCGCCTGGCGCTGCGCTGGATCGCGAACGACAATTTCGAGGCAAATCTGTCTTACGATGTAACGAACGACACCTCGGAAGCGGCGCCCGGGGTACTGTTCCAGGTCAACGAAGCCATCAACAATCCGAATCATGCCAATTGCTGTGGCCCCTCTCCGGACGTACCTGCCGGCCATGCTAACGGCTTGTCACTCGCCGGTTTCGGTACCGAGATGGGTACGTTTTTCGATATCGACGGCGATCTGACGACCCAGGGTGACCGGGTCTACTATGACAACAGCTTCGTTACCTGGGGGCCGTTCCGAGGAGATCCGGTTGTCAATAATCCGTACGTGAATTATTCGACCTATTTGGATCCCAACGCGCCCCTGCCGACGCGGCCTTTCTCACCGACTGCGGTCGCTCCGATCAACCACTTGAACCAGTGGGGTGCATCGCTCACTCTGGACTGGCAACTGAATGACCGTTATTCGATTAAGTCGATCACGGCTTATCGGGATTACAGTGCCGATTTCGCGCAGGACGCCGACCAGACGCCGCTCAACAGCCAGATGCTGCTGCAACACGTCTGGCATGACCAGTTCACGCAGGAACTGCGCCTCAATGGCTCGTTGTCGGATAATTTCAACTTCACGGTGGGCGGCTTCTATCTCGACCAGGAAGGTTTTCATGAGGCGAACGTCAATCTCTATTACATCCAGCTCAATTTCATCCATGGGCCGGATGCGACGCCCTCGGACAGCAAGGCCGTATTCGGGCATCTCGACTGGGGTCTCACGGACAACCTGAACCTGTCCGCCGGTGTGCGCTATACGGAGGACACCAAGGATTACACCTACTTCCGGCGCAACATCGACGGCACGCAGATATCGCCTTGCGCATTCCCGCCTCCGGTCTTCTTCTGGGATATCAGTCAGCCGCCGAATTGCGGCCTGTTCGATGTTTTTGCGGGGACGCCGCTCTTCAACATCTCGTCCAGTTTCAAATCGGACAATACGGACTATCGCGTAGCGCTGAATTACAGTCTTACCGACGAATTCATGGCTTACGGCTCGTTCTCGACCGGCTACAAGGGCGGCGGCATCAATCCTCGCCCGTTCTTCATCATCCAGATAGAGAATTTTACGCCGGAGACGATGGATACCTGGGAGGTCGGCTTCAAGTCGGAGCTCTTTAACCGGCGCATGCGATTGAACGCGGCGTATTTCATCAACGACTATGAAGACATCCAGATTACGCAGCTAGTCTGCGAGTTGCCGTTTCCGCCGTTCTTCGGACCACCTTGTCTGCAACCGGGTAATGCGGGCACTGCGGACGTGACCGGGTTCGAACTCGAGATGCAGTGGCAACCGATCGACAATCTCCTGATCGATGCCATGATCAGTTCGCTCGACTTCGAGTACAAGAGCGTTGACCCGGGCACAGCCGTTACCCTGGACATGATTACACCGTACACGCCCGAGCTGACATGGAGCATCGGTGGGCAGTACACATGGGATATCGGCACGGTCGGTTCGCTGACGGCGAGACTCGATGCCTCTTACCAGGACGAGATCTTCACCGATCCGATCAACCACCCGAGAAATCGCCTTGACGACTACACGGTCGTCAACGGCCGCCTGACCTGGCGTTCTCCGGCTGATGACTGGGAGGCGTCCCTCGAAGTGACCAACCTGACGGATGAGCTCTACCATCTGACTCAGTTCTTCGGCCAGTGGACCACTGCGGGCACGATTTCCGGCTCGCCGGCCCCACCGCGCATGTGGGCGTTTACTCTCAAGCGGAATTTCGAGGGATTGTAAGTCCTGGGTCAGGGGGAAAATTCCAGGAGTTGCAGCATGGATGTACAGCTCCTGGCGTTTCTGCCGGTGGCGCAATTGAGTTCGGCCCCGCGATCGATTCCGGAGTAATGTCGATTGCGGGGCTCCCCCGTGCGCGCCTCATCGAATGAATGAGGGCCGTCGTTTCATTCAAGTGACTAAAGGAACTTTGACAGGAAGTAAATTACCCGACCGCGATCACCACCTTGCCGAGATGCTTGCCGGCAAGTTGGTAGGCATAAGCCTCCGTAACCTCGTCGAATGAAAACACCTTGTCGATCACCGGGCGCATCCCGTTGATCGAGATCGCTTCGTTCATTTGCTCGAACATGACGCGACTGCCGACGAAGATGCCCGTCATGCAGGCGTTCTTCAGCATCAGCGCATGCGGGTTGGTGTCCCCTTCCCTGCCGGTCAGCACGCCGATCAGCGAGATCTGTCCGCGATAACCGACCGCCTGAAAAGACTTCGCGAGCGTGCCGGCGCCGCCGACCTCAATGATGTGATCGACGCCTTTGCCGTCCGTCAGCGCCAGCACCTCCTCGTGCCATTCCGGTGACTTTATGTAATTAATCGTCATGTCCGCGCCGAGTTTCTTCGCACGCTCGAGTTTTTTGTCCTTGCTCGAGGTGATGATGGTGCGCGCGCCGCTCATCTTCGCAAACTGCAAGGCGAATATCGAAACACCACCGGTTCCAAGCATCAGCACGGTGTTGCCGGGCCGTACGCTGCCGCTGACCATCAGTGCATTCCATGCAGTAACGGCCGCGCAGGGCAAGCAGGCCGCCTCCTCCCAGGAAAGATGCGGAGGTATGATGACGACACCCTTTTCGTGGAGCATCACGTACTCCGCGAGCATGCCATCGGCCGGCGAACCCAGCGCATTGAGCGTGGTGCGGTCCGGCACACCGTCGACCCAGCCCTGGAAGAAATTCCCGGCAACCCGATCGCCTTTTTTAATTCGCGTGACGCCCTCACCCACGGCGACGACTTCTCCGGCGCCGTCCGATAAAGGGACGGTGTCGCGCTGCAATACACCGCCGAAATATTTGCCCGATACCACCGCATGGTCACGATAGTTCAATGAAGTGGCATGCATGCGGATGAGCACCTGCCCGGCGGACGGAGCGGGTTTTTCGCATTCGACGAGCTTGAGGCTGCTCATGTCGGTGCTGCCTTTGAGCAGAACGTATTTCTTCATTTTTGTTTCCCCGTTTATTTCGCGTGTCCGTTAAAAGCCGCTGCCGCGGCACGGACCTCGTCTGCGAACAGCGCGGCGGCAGGAGACATCGAACCGTTTCTGCGATACGTCAGGCCGATAGGACGACCCGTGCCGCTCAGGTCGAATGGCAGCGCTGCCAGTAATCCGGTCTGCTCTTCGAAACGAATTTGATGGCGTGACAGAATGGTGACCCGGTCGCTTTCGAGCAGCAAGCCCCGGAGCATGACAAGTGAACTGGTTTCGATCACGTGTGGTGGCACGGTCAGGCCGTGTTCGGTAATCGCTGACTCGAACAAGGCTCGGGTCGGCGTGTCCCGTCGCGGCAGCACCCACTGGTACTCGAGAAGATCCTGCCAGCTCAGGTCCCGGCGTTCGAGCAGCGGGTGCCCGGCGCGAACCACGGCCGACAGGCTGTCGTCCAGGATCGACTCTTCCTTGAGGTCCTTGTCTGCCGACGCGCCCCTGAGCGCCCCGACCATGATATCGATGTCGCCGCAACGCAGCCCCGCCACGAGATCGTCATAGGGCCCCTCTATCGTCGATACGTCGAGATAAGGATACTCCTTGAGCATGCTGTTGATTGCACGCGGCACGATGATTGTGCGCACGAACGGCAATGTGCCGACAGTCAGGTGTCCCGTTCTGACGCCTTGCAGTCCGGCGAGTTCGTCGCAGGCGTGTCGCAGGTGACTGCGCGCCAGCTTGACGTAGTTGGCGAGCGATTTGCCGAACGCGGACGGAATGATCGCGTTCGGTGTGCGCTCGAACAGCACGGTGTGCAGCGTGTCCTCCAGCTTGCGTAACGACGAGGAGACCGCCGCAGGCGTAAGCCGCAGGTGTTCCGCCGCCGCCGCGACATTCTGGTGCTCGATCGTCGCGAGGAACGCGTCCAGCCATTTGTCGGACACATCCATGCGAAAAAATCTGGCGGTGCTGTTCGATTGCCGAATTGCCGCCGGCGGCACGAGCTCGCCTGCTCTGGCAAATGCATCCGCAGCCTCGCGGGCGCGCGGCAGCAGGCACTCGCCGAAAGCCGTCAGACTGACTCCCTTCGATGAGCGGTCGAACAACTCGACGCCCAGTTGATGTTCCAGATCATGCAGCGATTTCGTCACCGAAGTCTGCGAGCGATTCAGTGCCTTGGCCGCGCGCGTCACGCTGAGCGCATCCGCAACCGCCAAAAAAACACGGGCTTGTCGAATTCCGATCGAATGCATAAGGGAGATGGTACACCCTGGATGACGATATGCACTCGGGTCGGCGGCGATTCACGCGAGCGTGTAGCCGGCTTTTCGAACTAGCTTTCGATTTCGTCTGCGCTGTCCACATACTCGAGGCTGGCGGCTTCGAGAGGACCGCGCATGGTATACAGGTGGGGTGCCTGCCTTCGCCGATTCCTCGCGTTCGCCGAACGACAGGCAGACGATGACGCCCTTGTATCCGCGACTCGCATAACGCGCGATTGCGCGCCCTGCGCGTCACACGAAATCGGCTGAGCAGGCGCTGACCACGAGCGCCGTCTTCGAATTCTTACTCATTCTTGGCCCTTCATTCGGGTTGCTTGACGGGCGGAAAACCGAACAGACGCTGTGGGTTTTCGACCAGCACCATCCGCTGCGTCCTCTCATCGGAGATCATGGCGGGGATCAGGTCCACGAGGTCGCCGTCGTTCGGCATGAACTTCGAAATATTGGGATGTGGCCAGTCCGTGCCCCACAGGACCCGCTCCGGCGCCGCCTCTATCAAGGCCTGCGCAAAGGGAACGGCGTCGGCAAACGGAGGACCGGCTGCGGATATGCGTTCGGCGCCCGAAATCTTGATCCAGAGATGGTCGCTGTCTGCGAACTTCCGGAGCAGGGCTTGAAATGGCGCCTGAACCACGCCGTCCGCGACCGGTACGCGACCCATGTGATCGATCACCACGGGCAAGGGTATGTCGTCGATTACGTGCTCGAACTCAAGGAGATCGCCTGCGTCAAAATGCAGCTCGACCTGCCATGGCAGGTCTTCGACATCGCGGACGATGCGCCACATCTTGTCGAGGTCCGGCGCGCCGCCCAGGTGTTTCACGAAATTGAACCGTACACCGCGGATGCCGCCGTCGTGAAGCCTGGCGAAATCGTCGTCGGTGAAGTCCGCCGCAGCATTGCAGATACCGAGGTATCGCCCGTTGCTCGAGGCGATGGCATCGAGCATTGCGCTGTTGTCGGTGCCGTGGCAGCTCGCCTGAACGATAACGGCGCGCTCGATGCCCAGCTTGTCGTGGAGCGCCCGAAGCTTTTCTTTCGGCGCGTCCGGCGGCGTATATTTTCGCGTCGGCGCATAGGGGAACTTATCGGCCGGCCCGAATACGTGACAGTGCGCGTCGCAGGCACCGGCGGGCGCCACGTAATCCGGCGTCCGCGTATCCGGATCCGGTGGCCTGCAGCTACGCATTGACGGCCACCCTTGCCCGGCCGCCGGATTCGCCGCGGCGCGTCCAGACGGACCGGGGCACGCAGGCGTACCCGGTGAACAGCATTCTCGCGGTACGAATCACGCCGGCGCGCAGAACCCTGACCGCGTCGCCGGTCACGTCCGTGACGAGCCGCGTCTGCAATGACCCGGCGGCGTGTTCCACATCCATTACCTTTTCGTCTCCATCCGGCACTGCCGCCATTCCCGCAGCGACCGACCCCGGCAGGATACACGCCGTCGCAACGGATACCGCGCCGAGCACGCCGATCGTCCTGTGGCAGGCGTGCGGAATAAAGGTCCGCGTGCTGATCACGCCACCCTTGCGCGGCGGAGCGATCAGGGACATCTTGGGCACGGTTTTACCGTTGACGTCTCCGAGGTTCATGGCCGGGCCGGCCACCGACCTGATGCGTTCCAGCCTGTCCCGGAGCGACTGGTTCCGGTCGAGCTCTTCCGGCGACTCGTAGCCGCTGATATCGAGATCCGCGGCGCGCATCAAGACCACCGGCATGCCGTTGTCGATGCAGGTCGTGTCGATGCCCTCGAAGCGATCGATCGGGTTACCGGTCGGCAGCATGTCGCCACACATCGAGCCCGCCAGGTCGAAATAATCGCAGATAATGGGCGCCGCGGATCCCGGTACCCCGTCGATCGACGTCTCGCCCTTGTATTCCACCCGCCCGCCGGGGGTTCGCACCGTCAGCTCGCAGTCACTGCCACTGTTGACCATGTGCACACGAACCGAGGTGTCACCGTCGACGGCGGTGACGAGACCCTGTTCGATTGCAAACGGGCCGACTCCCGCCAGCATATTGCCGCAATTCTGTGCCGTCGAGACCGAGCCACCGGTCGGATCGATCTGCAGGAACAGGTAATCGACGTCCAATTTCTTCCGCGACGACTTGCCGACGATGGCGACCTTGCTGGTCAGGGGATGCCCGCCACCGATGCCGTCGATCTGCAAGCCGTCCGGGCCACCCATCACGGCCAGCAATACGGCCTCGCGAAGCATTTCGTCGGACGGCAGGTCGTCAGCCAGGAAGTAACTTCCTTTCGACGTACCGCCGCGCATTTGTGTGCAGGGGATGAGTGTCTGCGTCGATTGCATCGCTTAACCCGGAATCCTCCGTTGCTGGCTAGCCTTTTTCAGTATCGTTATTCGGCAAAGCAGCGTCCCTGACCCCGGCCTGGATGGTTACATACAGCCGCCGTTCCGATTATGCTAATGGATATTGCTGGTCAAGAAACGCCGGCGCACTGAGTTTTTGTTGCGTCGCGATCAAAATTGCTCAAATGATTCCGACCGCGATTTTGACACAGCCAGCATTTGTTATGATCTCGTCGCCGACCAATAACGAAGCACGGCAACAGATGTCGCAGGAAAAAGCTGAATTCGAAGATATTCCGGGTACCTACCTGTTCAACAGTGACCGCTCCAGGGAGGGCTATCACCTGAACATGTTCTGCATGTCCCTGTCGAAGGCGGAGAATCGCAAGGCGTTCCTGGAGAACGAGGCGCGTTACCTCGATCGTTTCCCGCTGACCGAGGAGCAGCGACGCACGATTCTCGAACGGGACTGGCTCGGCATGATCAAGGTCGGCGGCAACATCTATTACACGGCGAAGCTCGGTGCAACCGACGGCAAGTCGTTCCAGTACATCGCCGGGAAGATGTGCGGCATGACCGGCGAGGAATACGCGGCAATGATGATGCGCGGCGGACGATCGATCGAGGGCAACCGCAGCAAGTCGGAACAGCAGAAGGGCAAATAGACAGCATGGCCAGAATCATAGCGGGCGTCGCAACGTCGCACGTGCCGGCAATCGGCGCGGCCATCGACCTCGGCAAGACCGGAGACGACTACTGGAAGCCCCTGTTCGCGGGTTACGAGCCCTCGAAGAAGTGGATGGCCGAGACCAAACCCGATGTCGCCATCCTCGTGTACAACGACCATGCGAATGCCTTCTCGCTCGAGATCATTCCCACATTCGCGATCGGCGTGGCCGCAGAATTTCCGCCCGCCGACGAAGGCTGGGGCCCGCGCAAGGTGCCGGTCGTCAAAGGGCACCCCGAGCTCGCCTGGCATCTGGCCGAGTCCCTGATACTCGAAGAGTTCGACATGACCATGGTCAACGAGATGCCCGTCGATCACGGTCTCACGGTGCCGCTGAACCTCATGTGCGGACAGCCGGACGAATGGCCGTTTCGGGTCATCCCGATTTGCGTCAACGTCATCCAGTACCCGCCGCCGACGGGCGATCGCTGTTACAAGCTCGGCAAAGCCATCCGCCGTGCCGTCGAGTCCTTCGAGGAGGATCTGCGCGTCGTCGTATTCGGCACCGGCGGCATGTCGCACCAGCTGCACGGCGAGCGCGCCGGGCTCGTTAACCTTGAATGGGACAAGAAATTCATGGACGACCTGACCGCGAACCCGGAGCGGCTCAGGAAACTGCCGCATATCGAATACGTGCGCGAGGCCGGCTCCGAAGGCATCGAAATGGTGATGTGGCTCATCATGCGCGGTGCTTTGTCTGAAAAAGCACGCGAGGTGTATCGCTTCAATCACGTGCCGGGATCGAACACCTCGGTCGGCAACATCATTATCGAGGATCAATAGGGTTTATTTAGCAACCCAGTCGAAGTTCAAGGTGCAGTACACATGAAGATTTGCATGGTCGGACAGGGCGCATTCGCCAACAAACATCTCGATGCACTCGCGCGCATCGATGGCATAGAAGTCGCAACCATCAGTGGCGGGAGCCTGGATTCGACGGAGGCCGTCGCCAAGAAACGTGGCATCCCGCACTGGACGACCGACCTCGCGGAAGCACTGGCACAGCCCGGTGTCGAGGCTGCGATACTGACCAGCCCGACGCAGATTCACGCGGAGCAGGCGGAGCAAGTCATGCGCGCGGGCAAGCACGTCATGGTCGAGATCCCGATGGCCGATTCGCTCGCGGATTCGAAGCGCATCGTCGAGGTACAAAAGGAAACCGGCATGATCGCGATGATCGGCCATACGCGGCGCTTCAATCCGAGCCACCAGTGGATCCGTAAGAGGATCCAGGCAGGCGAGCTGAAGATCCAGCAGATGGTCGTGCAGACCTTCTTCTTCCGTCGCACCAACTTGAACGCGCTGGGCCAGCCGCGAAGCTGGACCGATCACCTGCTATGGCACCACGCCTGCCACACGGTCGACCTGTTCCAGTACCAGACCGGTGAGATCGCTTCCGACGTCTATGCATTACAGGGGCCGATGCACCCCGAGCTCGGTATCGCGATGGACATGAGCATCGGCATGAAAGTGCCGTCCGGCGCCGTCTGTAATCTCTCATTGTCATTCAACAACGACGGGCCGCTCGGTACATTCTTCCGCTACATCTGTGACAACGGCACCTATATCGCGCGCTACGACGACCTCGTCGACGGCAACGAGAAGCCGATCGACGTATCCAAGGTCGACGTATCCCTGGATGGTATCGAGCTGCAGGACCGCGAGTTTTTCGCCGCTATCAAGGAAAAACGAGAACCGAACGCGAGCGCGGCGCAGTGTCTCTCGGCGATGCAAACGCTCGACCGCCTGGAAAAGGACCTCGAGCGGCGCAAGTAGCGAGCACTACCGTTCGGCCTGGTTCGGACAGATGTGATCCTGTCAATTCCACGATTCGTGGGTAGCGAATGCCTCGGACATTTCCGATTTAGTTGCTCGTTTAATCGAGATTGCGAATTACCGCGTCGTGAATTTCCTCAGACCAGTCGCCTTTTGCCGTTATGTTGACTGCCACTCGACGCTTCGTCACGACTTCGAGGATTGTGTTGTCAGAATCACCTTCACGAAGATCCACGCGGACTAACTCCCCCCAGCTAAATGCGGACATTGATTTCTTTGCAACGATTTTACGGCTACACGCGCCGGAATCATCGACGGATTCAATCTTGAACTTCAGTTCGTCTAGAGCAAGATCCAGTGCTTGTCGAACCGACTGGCATTCGTGCGGGACGGAAAACGAAACACTCTCATCTGTCGTTTCATCCGATACGGACGATACAGTCGCACAGGCTGTAAGGCCCCCGAATGAGAAAGCAGATATTGCGAAGATCCAGATCCGAAACTTCATTGGTTTGTCCTTGCCTCTGATACCCAATATTTGAGCCCGCGTCTGTCGGCGACAATCCGGTAGGAATCGAAGCTCATATATTCGTTATCGTCTGATATCCCAAACGGATGATTATCGCCTACGCGTGGTCGGCTACTAAATTCAATGCAACGCCGTGCTCGATTAAAGCCTTGGCAGCAATGATGACCTGATTGAAGCCGGCTGTAGAATTCAGTACCCGATCGACAATCGAGTCTCTGCTGCCGGTGAATCCCGATTCCTCAATAGTCAGAATCGAATCGCCCCCCGCAGTTTCCGTAATTGTCCACGCGACTTGCGTATATTCTCCACCGTTCTCCCATTCGATCACAATTTTGTCTGGTGCGCTGATTTCCTTTACGCGGATATCAAATGAGATCGCATCCTCTCCACTACCGATGAACCACGTAACAGTCTCGCCCGCTCTCAGGCCGTCGTCTCGTCGAGTGAACCAGAATTTGCTCATCGCACGAGCATCCGCGAATGCCGTGAAAATGTCAGACGGTGGCCTGCGTATTCGTATTTGAGCTATCGCTGATAGATTAGTAGCCGCTGCAACTTCGCCTTCCGCCGCGAGTGTTACCGGCGCAATCGCCGCTGCGCCAAGTAACTTGCCGAATTCGCGTTTGTTCATGGTCATCTTCCCCGATTTAAGCCTCTAATCTCGTCCGACCCGGTTCTTTCTCTACCAAAATTCTCATTTCCACGCGATACCGTGACCCAAAAGGAACTTTTGCAATCCAGATCTGAGCACCTGCTTTGGGTAAAACGTGGACATTTCAGAAAATCTTAGCCGAAAGTATACTACCGGACAAAAGAGCGGCACCCTGCTAACTGCTATGGTAACTCGCCGTCTTGCGCACATAGCGACGCCGATAACAACGTTATGTCACTGCCGTCGTTTGCGTTCAACGTCGTCAAGAAAACCGACGATGCACGAGTTGTACTTCTCCGCGTGTGTTACCGGACCCATGTGACCCGCGCCGGCGACTTCTGTCCAAGCTCCGGACGGCCAGATGGTCCGGAGAATTTCAACAACGGCGCGCGCGGCCGGGGTCGTCCTGGAACCGACGAACAAGTGAACAGGTACCGGCAACTGTCGGAGGCTCTCCGGAGTTGCCCCCCACGGCTCGAATGCGGCTGGCCATTCGACCGCCAGCTTGGCCATGCCAGCGATCACCGAGGTCCGCACGCTGCTGTCCATCGCATCAAAGGCGCCGGGTGCAATCCAGTAGTCTATAAAACGTGTCGCGGCTCCTTTGTAATCGCCTGACTCGACCTGCACGACCACGCTCTCGGCTACGGCTTTTATTTCCGCGTACTCGTCCTGTGTACTGTCTGTATCTAGCAGGTAGAACAGCGTTGGCTCGATCAGCACCAGGCTTCGCACGCGGCTTGGATTACGAACGGCTACCCGCGCCAACAGCGAACCCCCGTACGAGTGGCCAACCAGGTGCGCAGCTTCATTCACGTGATGCAATAACGTCTCTATGGCCTCCAATTCCAACTGCATCAATGGAGGCCCACCCGAATACGGCCCCGACTTTCCGTAGCCAATGTGGTCAGGGGAAAACACCCGATAACGTCCGCAGAACTCGGCCATGAGTCCGCGCCACTGGCCACCAGACCCGGTCGAACTGTGCCCGAGTATGACCGGCGGACCCAGGCCCTCTTCTCGGTAGAATACGTCGATATGATTAACGCGTAGTGTAGGCATACGCTGGTCGAATCTGGCCTGGGACCACGAAATATGTTGCTATCTAACTCGAATACGGAATCGCGCGCGAGCGTGGAGATTTGCAATGCCAAATCGGCCGGGACGATGCGAGAAATTCCCAATACATACGGGTCAATTAATATTTTCAGCTCACATTGTCCGATTTGATTAATCGTGTCGCGATCGCCGCGATGATCAGCGGTATCGAAAATATGATGAAATTCATCGTGAGAGTCAGGCCCATCCCGATGAGGGTACCGCCGACTTTCGGTCCGACGATCGCCCCGATGCGACCGGCCCCGATGCCCCAGCCTATTCCCGTGTTGCGAATCTCGGTTGGATACATGCGTGCCGCGACCGTGTAGAAGCCGACGAATCCGCCCTGGACGCCGTAACCGATCAGCCCGAACAGGATTAGAATCAGCCAGGACTGTGACACGAAACCGAAGATCCACATCAGGCCTGCAGTGGCGAGCAGAAACAGGCTGATCACGCGCCGCAGGCCGAATGTCTGTGACATGTAGCCTTGCGACAGAATGCCGATAAACGCGCCGAGGTTGAAGACCGTGCCGGCATAGATCGCAAGCCTCATTGACAGGCCGGTGCTTTCCGCCAGTTTCGGGATCCAGCTCGTCAGGAAGTAAAGGGTTGAGAAAGAGCTGAAGAATGCAACCGTCAGCCAGATCGTCGGCATTTGCCTGCCGTGCGTGAAGAGTTCCTTGAGGCTCGCGCGTTTAGCCTCTATCGGTGCCTCCGGCAGTTCGCTCAGGGGGGCGTGTCCCATCTTACCGAGAATGCGGTTCACCCGGTCGAGTGCTTGCTTCGGCCTGCCCTTGATCAGGAAGTCGAGCGACTCCGGCAGCAGGAAGAAGACGATCGGCAGGGTCACGAGAGTCGCCGCGCCCGCTGTCATGAACATCGCCCGCCAGCCGTATTCCGGAATGATCGAGGCTGCCGCGAAGCCCGACAGGGTTGCGCCGAGCGGATAGCCCGAGAGCACGAAACTGACGATGAAGTTCTTGTTGCGATTGGGCGCGTACTCGGCGGCCATCGTCGCTGCCGTTGCGAGCATCGAGCCGATGCCGAGGCCGCTGGCAAAGCGCAGGAATATGAGCTGTCCCTCCGACTGCACGTAGGCGGTCAGGAAGATGCCGCAGCCCATGACGAGGATGCAGGTCATGATCATGTTGCGGCGCCCGAGGCGGTCGGCAAAAGGCGCGAGGAACATGCCGCCAGCCGCCATGCCCAGGAGCCCCGCGCTGAATATCGTGCCCAACATTTCCGGGGGCGTGGACCAGTCGGCGGACAGCGACGGCGCGGCATACGCGATGACGAGCACGTCCATACCGTCCAGCATGTTCATGGTGATACAGACCAGGAATACCGTGATCTGTAAAGCAGTGACTTTGCCTTCTTCGATCAATTGACGTACGTCGCTCATAGGTCACCCGATCCTTTGTTGTTATTGGCGAGTTCTCTCGTCGATGTTATTGCGGCGCGTCTGCGGCATCAGGCCGGTACGGCAAGCTCGATTTCCTCGGTATCGATTTCCGCCTGGGTCGCGGCATTGTAGCGCGGACCGCTGACTGTCGTTGCATTGATGAGCATGTCGACGCGCGAAATGATGTCGTCGCTCAGGGACATCTCAAGCGCCTTGAAGTTTTCCTCGAGGTGACTGACTTTGGTTGTTCCCGGAATCACGTGCATGTTCGGATGCCGGTTGAGAAGCCACGCGAGCGCGAGCTGCGCCGCAGAACAGCCCGCTTCGCGAGCGAGCGCGCGATATTGCGGAAGCAGCCTTTGGTTTTTGGAGAAATGCGGTTCCTGAAAGCGCGGCATGCCGCGGCGAATGTCCTTCTCGGCGAATTTTTCAGGGTTGACGTCGGAATCCGTCAGGAATCCGCGGGCAAGCGGTGAAAACGCGACGAACGTGGCGCCGATGTCGGCACACGCATCGAGCACCGCGACTTCGGCGTTGCGGCTCCACAGCGAATACTCCGATTGCACGGCCGCGATCGGATGCACGGCGTGCGCCTTCCTGAGTGTCTCGGCGGAGACTTCGGACAGGCCGACCGCGCGGATCTTGCCTTGCTCAAACAGCCGCTGCATCGCACCCATGCTGTCCTCGATCGGCACTTTCTTGTCCCAGCGGTGCAGGTAGTAGAGATCGATGACATCCGTCCTGAGCGATGCGAGCGAATCGTCGCACATCTTCAGTATGGTCTCGGGCCGGCCATCGATGACCCGCACGCCGTCGACGCCGCCCAGCCCGCCTTTGCTCACGAGGAAAATCTCGTCACGATACGCGCTCAAGATCTCACCAAGCAGAATCTCGTTCTTGCCAAAACCATAAAGGGCTGCCGAGTCGAAATGACGAATGCCGATGTCGAGCGCGCGCTGCAAGACTTTCGCCGCATCTTCCTTCGATGGCGGATGCCCGTAGGCGTGGGACAGGTTCATGCAGCCGAGCCCGATCGCCGGGACGTCTGCGAGGTCCTGGGGTACAGTGGTTTTAGTCATCGTGGTCCGTCTTGCTCATTGGAATCCAGCATGCGCCGGCTCGCCTGCGCACTGTCATCCTAAATCAGTCAACGGGCCGATTGAATCGCTATTCGCTCTGAGGTGAGTCATTTATCGCTGCCAGTCGATTACCCGGTTCACCGGATTCCTGCCAATTGGCTATAGTTAAGAAGTTGAATTCCCGTTGCATTCGCGCGCGCCGACGGCGCGATGGTTTGGCAAATAACAAGGACAAGATCGATGCGATACCTGAGCGATAAAGACTTGAGCAAAATGGCACCGGCCGAGAGCGCCGCTTTTGCCTCGCCGATTCCGACACAGGTGGTCTCGAACGGCGAGTTCAATCCGCCGCCGCAAACTGAGCAGCAGAAACGGGTCGAGGCTAGGATCAAGGAACTCGCGGATGACCTCGGCAGGAATCACGGCATGAATCGGCGGCAGTTCCTCGCATCGTCGGCGGGCATGGCTGCCGCATTCATGGCGATGAACGATGTTTTTGGGCCAATTTACAATGTCGCCAGGGCCGAGGCGGCGAGCCCGGGCGCCGCGGAAGAGCGCGCCGGCAAATTGGCAAGCCAGTTCATCTTCGACTGCCAGACGCATTTCGTGCGCGACGATTACACCAGGGATATCACCGGTCTCGCGCAGTTCGCGAAAGCGCACTGGAATCCGGACATGGAGGGCGAGATCAACATCGATCGCTACAAGTTCGGCAATTACGTGAAGGAAATCTACGTCGACAGCGATACGGACGTGGCAATCCTCTCGGGCTCGCCGGTCGACGATGAGGCGAATCTCTTTTTGACCAACGACCAGATCGCCGCAGCGCGCAAGGCGATCAACGCGGTCGCCGGCTCACGGCGTATGCTGGCGCATGGCATCATCCAACCGAAAAGCGAGGGCTGGCTCGACGATGTCGATTACGCGATCGAGGAACTGAAGGTCGACAGCTGGAAGGGTTATACGATCGGCGACCCGCTGTTCCAGACGATGAAAAAATCGCAGTGGCGCCTCGACGACGAGGATCTCGTTTATCCCTTCTACGAAAAAATCCAGAAAGCCGGTATCAACACGGTGTGCATCCACAAGGGACTGATGCCGGCCGACTACGAGACCTCCTGGGAGGGATTATGGGAGCACGCCACGGTATCCGACCTCGGCAAGGCGGCCAAAGACTGGCCCGGCATCAATTTCGTGATCTATCACTCGGCGCTGCGTCCGTTCATCGAATTGCCCGACGCGTCGCTCAAACAGTTCGAGGACAGCGGCCGCATCGACTGGGTGACCGATCTGGCGGAGATCCCGGCGAAGTTCGGTGTCTCGAACGTGTTCGCGGAGCTCGGTACCTGCTTTGCCACCACCTCCGTGACACATCCGAGGCTCGCCGCAGCGATGCTGGGACAGCTCATCAAGGGCCTCGGCGTCGACAAGGTGGTCTGGGGCACGGACTCCGTCTGGTACGGTTCGCCGCAGTGGCAGATCGAGGCATTGCGGCGGCTCGAGATACCTGCCGACATGCAGGAGAAACACGGCTTCGCACCGCTGGGTGCGGCGGACGGCGAGGTCAAGACGGCGATCTTCTCCGGCAATGCCGCGAGGATGTATAGCCTCGATGTGACGGCGGCCGTGGGCGAGCTGTCGCTGGATCACATCGCTGCAGCCAAGGCCGAGTATCGGACCGCAAACAGCGAACGCAGTAATTTACGATACGGTTACGTCGCCAAAGCGTAAAGGGAGAAGCCGATGACTATAGATCGCAGGAAATTCATTCGCGATTCCTCGCTGGTCCTGTCCGCCGGCGCGCTCGGCGTCGCCGGCTGTTCCGAGTCGGAGCGACAGGTCACGGTGACGAGGCAAGCGGTGCAGCGCGGCAAGCCGGGCGTCGACCTCCTCGCGTCGTACTGGACCATCACGGGGGATGTCGATCCGGGAGGCAGCGGTCAACAGTACAGCCCGTTCGATTTTCGCGATCGCGTCGAGGCGATCTCGGAAGTCGGTTTCAGGGGCTTAGGGCTTTGGCACACGGACCTCTACCACACGATGGAGAGCCGCAGTCTCAGGGAGATGAAGCAGATCCTCGATGACAACGGCATTGTGCACCTGGAGCTCGAGTTCCTGTTCGACTGGTTCCATCCGGACGGCAGCGAGCAAAAGATCCAATCCGACGCCGAAAAGGCGAAGCTGCTCGCCGCCGCGGAAGCGCTCGGCGCGAGGCACCTGAAGGTCGGCGACTTCTTCAACCAGGACTTCGGCGTCGAGCAATGCGCGGAGGGGTTTGCCGCTTTGTGCAGGGACGCTGCCGACGTCGGCTCCAACATCCTGTTCGAGGTCATGCCGTTTGCGATGATCAACAACTATACCGACGCGGTCAGGATGTGCGAGCTCGCCGATGCCGACAACGGCGGGCTGATGGTCGACACCTGGCACATCATCAAGATGCGCACGCCCTACGAGGAGCTTGCAAAGACGCCGAAGCGATTCCTGCTGGGCGTCGAGCTGAACGACGGATTCATCGATACGCCGGAAGGCATGGATTTGCGGACGGAGACCACGCAGTGGCGCGCCTTTCCCGGTGAAGGCGAGTTCGACATGGCGGGCTTCATGGACGCGATCGCTTCGGCCGGCTACGACGGGCCTTACGGCGTCGAGGTCATCCGGGCCGAAAACCGCGGCCGCTCGTTGCAGCAACTGGCCGAGATCGCCTACCGCACGGCGAGCGCACAGTTCGCCTAAAAAGTCGATATCAGTGCTTCCGCCCGCACGACATTAATCCGCTTTTCCACCAAAAGCGGACATTCAGCTAGACTTGGTCCGAAGGGCCGCTAGCGATCCAATGCGGACATTTTGACTTGTGCTGAGTAACCTGCCCGGTCTGGATCTACTGTTGGAGGCCTTCATGAAGTTGCCAAATTGGAAAGAAATCGCA